>CALGTP010000290.1 GCA_937902105.1 uncultured Actinomycetes bacterium | reverse complement strand
GCAAGTTGCCCTCCAGGTCCTTCTGCCAAAGGCGATTGTCAGCATAGTCCAAAACACCGCGGTGCTCCTTAAGCCAGGACTCGCCGAGGATAACATCAAACGGTGACAAAGCCGCCGACTTGAAAGACGTTCGACACGACCGCCCATTGATTCCCAAATCGCACCAACCCACATCGTAAATAGGTAGCGGCTGGCCCCCCGCCTGGAGTGCGAATGAGGCGAGCTTGCCCGAGGCACCGAGCCTCTCGGCCACCGCCGTAGAGCAAAGCGGCGCCTGCTGGCTGCCCGAATCGACAAGGATGCTGACCTCCAGGTACTCGGCGGGCTTCACGTTGTCGGCGCGGTCAGGGATCGCCCGGATAAAACCCGTATGCACCGCAGGTGACGACGCGGCCAAGGCGGGCGCATGGACGGGCGGCGGTGAGCGCTGGCCCAAAAGGTCCTTGCATGGAGCCGACGAGCAGGTGTGATGGCAGGGAGGCGGCAAGGAGGCAGTCGATAGAGGACACGTGTTTATTGATGACCAAAACACGTCCCACGCGGCACGCAAGTCGACAACGCTTACATGCCCTGGTCGTTTCCCGCCGCCTCGTTCTCCATCATAGATGCCGCCACCGCGTCGACCGAGCCCCAGATAGCGCCCCCATGGTGGTGGGTGCCGACGAACATGTACCCCTCAGGGCACTGCTGGCCGCCCACGATGAACGGCGGCGGAGACGCCGTAGGAGGTGTAGGCACAGCCATCTGCGCCACCCCGCCCTGGGGAGCCCCTTGTGCCATAGTGAGGGCGTTGATCTGGGCCACGAGACGCGCAAAATCCTCCTTCGTGACGTAGTCGGTGCCCAGCTGGGCAACGGTTGTCGGCGGCGGCGGCACGACCATGCTCGACCAGCGCTTGTCGACAGCGGCAGCAGGGCCATGCGCGACCTTCGCTCCGGCGGCTCGCAACGTAGATGAAGACGGTGACTGCGACAGCTTAGCCCACCGGCTGATGGGAGCACCGGCGAGCTCGGCCTCTGACGCCGGAAAGGAGCAGTCCTTGCGACGATGGTCGTCCGACCCGCAACGCCAACAACCTGGCACTTGCACCCGCCCGCGCATGGCGAAGAGGTTGCGACCACCGCCGTCGTGCAGGTACTCTTCCTCGTAGAAGGCACCAGCGGGGGCAAACAAGCCGGCGGGCGACAGGTAGGCGTCGCCGTCAAGATCGCCGACCGTGCAAGGCATGCCAAGCTGAGCCAGTCCCCCAGCGGCGCCCATAGCCTTGCCTGCCGCCTTGCGTGCTGCCTCTTCAACAAGGGCAGCCCAGCAGTCCTGCTCGTTGGTAAAGCGCTCCGGGTGGTCAACGACGAGCTGGCTAGCCCACCCGGGGAAATAGGTTTGCATTTCGGTCAAGCGTGTCGGCCAATCCTGGAACGGCACTTGAAGAGTAATGCCGAGGTGTCGGGTGAGCTCCGCTGCACGCTGAAGAGCCTCATAATACGCGATGACCCGGGATGCTGTCTGCGCCACAGTGTCCTTGCGTTGCCATGGGAGGTCGCGGGCCTTACGCATCTGCAGCTGGGACTTGATACCGACGGCAGGGTAAGCCAACACCATGTCGCGAAGGCAACGATAAAGGACGCTGTTGTCCGCGATGCCGGAAGTAGTTGCCGTGACTCGGGCTGCCGCGACGACGCGCGTCCATTTGTCGGCAGCGCGGCCGGTGAACTGGCCCGCGAGCCACTCGAGGGCGACGGCCTCCAAGTCCTTCAGGAACCATTTGGCCGCGATGAGCTTCTCCATGAGGACGGTGATGTGCTTGTAGATAGCCTCATGTGCATCAGGATCGTCCGGCGCCAACCCAAAAGGACTCCTCACGTTGTCGCATCGAAACCGGGCTGCATGGCGGAGTAAAAGCTCAAGCTCTTCCGGCGACAAATCCTGGTCACGGCCCGCCGGTGCGCCCCGGTGAACTTGTTGCTGGGCAACCACCAAGCGCGCCAGGAGCTGAAGGTGTGGAGGTTCAGCCATGTCGAAGTGCAAGAGCCGCTGTGCGAACCCCGCCGCTGCAGCACCCTGCTCGGCGTCTTCCTCGCCGCGCCGCGGCGACCGCCGCTCAAAACGGCCGTCGGCCGCCCGAGCTGCAGGCGCACGTCCGGCAACAGCTCGCCGGCCCGGAGGCCGTCCGCGAGCGCTGCGCGTTGCTGCTCAGCTCGTCAGACCCTAGCAGGAGTCCCGCCGGGGCGACGTCAGCTGCGCAGCTTCCAGGAGCGCGATCAACTGCCCTTCGTACCACTTGTACGGATACGACCGTGAACGCTTCGACGACGCCCAACGACACGACGCGCGACGACGCCACGCACGACACCCTCCCCACCCCGACGACGCACACACCAAACGTTCGACGTAAACGCAGGCTAAGGGCTCGGCCCTTCCAACCCGTCCATTTATTCCAAAGACCTCAAACCTGTACAGATGTGAAACCAACCCTTTTCGGTGACACTAGGTCCTTTCGGTGACACTAGGTCCCAGGTTCCCCTACACCCATTGGATTTCCCCTACACCTATTGGGTGCAAACCCTGACAACCCACGAACACTGGGTTCTCGCCACCTTGTCACGTCACACTGTCTCAGACACCAGGCTCGAAGACGAAAACAGAGAATAAACAGACGACGTACCCACATAAACGGTTATAAATACTGTACACTTGTAAAAAGCTTCCCAGGAGCCTTCCCACCCTAGCTAACACTGTGAGACCTGGCAGATTTGACAAAACCTACAAAACAAATCATTAAATGGCGCACCGTAGACAACCCGCAAGGATGTGAGCATGTCACGATGCGGCAAGGCGTGCCGAACGACGACGCAAATTTGGCGACGTCATCATGATCGGCGCCCGTTTTGGTGCAGACACCCGTGCTTGAGCAGTGGTAGGTGACTTCTCATATGCCCGCAGCACAGTCGGCACGTCAACAAGGAGAGACGCACGAGCCTCCCACGTCATCTGCGAGGTATCATAGCCTTTCCACTGGACTAAATACTCCTTGGCAGGTAGTTGGCCCGGAGGTCGATGCCCCCAAATACGTTGGACCTCATACCGTAACACCCCATCACCACCGCGGATAGGTTTAACTGGCCCCAGTAAATCCGTGAAATCTGCGTCTCGCTGCTCAAAGAACTTAAGACGACGGACATTCACCCACGGTGAGATCTTGCCTAGCGCTGGTGGCAAGTCCAAACGCACGCTGGGCCCGCGAACTTCCTTTGCTACGAACGGTCCCATCCACCTATTAGCCAACTTATAAGGCACCTGATGAGGCGGCGAGTGTTGAGGAGAAGCGTCCAAGTACATCTGGTCACCCGGCTTGACCTCGGCCGGCGTAGCCCGTTGATCCACCAATCTACCAAGACGCACCTGAGCCGCTGCTACATTGTCAGCCGCTGCCCGATGCCGGTTATGAACCACCAGGGCATAGTCGGCCGCCTCACGATCGCCCGTCAACCGCGCGTGAGCAGCCAAATCCAGCGTAAGCGGCACACGAGCTGGGAATCCATGCGCAAGCTCAAAAGGGGAGACGTGAGTAGCCGAAGATGGGTGCGTGTTGAGCCCGAAACATAGGTGCGGTAAGGCCTGATCCCACTGGTCAAAATCAACAACTGACGACACTGCCGCCCTCAACGCCTCTAACACTTGCCGATTAGCCCTCTCCGCCGGATCTGCCTGTGGATTATACGCAGATGTACACGTGATCTTAGTATTGAGGAGCCGCCATAGCTCCTTCCACAGCGAGCGAAAACGAACGTCGTTATCATGCGTAATGCGCGCCGGTAGTCCGAAACGACAACAGATGGCCTCGAAGGTGAGTGCAGCCAACGCCTTGGCAGAGGAATTACCCTGACGGATAGCTTGGGCTACGATCATCTTGGACGTCCTGTCGACCCACGTCACAATCAGATCATTGCCACTGCGGGACTTAGGCAGCGGGCCAATAAGGTCCATACTCCAATGAGTGAACGGCTGAACGGGCACACTAGAGAACGAGTCAACCCCCAGTCGCAACCCAGAGGAGCTTTTAGCAGCTGCACACGTGCGGCAACTTCGAACGAAATGAGCCACGTCTCTGAACATGTTGGGCCACCAGAAAAATTGCGCAATATTAGCTGCCGTACGAGTGATGCCCGGGTGACCCGTAAGAGCGTCACCATGTGCCGCATGCAAAACCGTATCGCGCGATAGCCGGGGAACACAAATACGCTGCGTCTCGTCACCTTCACGCTGATAACAAAGTAGACCCTGTTCATTACGACAGAAATCTCGCCACACGCCGAGATCACTATTGTCGACCTCCTCGCCCACAGTCTGCAAAAAGGCATCCTGCTGCTGTGCGGCCTTGAGCTCTGACAAAAAGGACGAAACCGGCGCCGACGTCGCCGACGCGAGCAACGACGCAACCGTCACACCACCCTCATAATACGGCAACACCCCAAACAACCGTAAAGCATCAAAATGAGCACGCCGCCACATGTCTCGCTGCTGCAGACCCGCGGAGGTCTGCCACTGGAGTTCGGGCAGCGCAAAAACCGTCAACGCTGGCGGCTGCAAAATGTCGGCTCTCCAGAACTGCAGGTTGCCTTTGGCAGCGACGCGGTGAAGCTCAACTTTAGCAGTCACACCCATGCTGCGCAACATGCGGTGGGCCGCGGTCTCGGGCCCCTCCGCCGCCATGGGCACAGTCACCGGCAAACTGAAACGTGTACCGTCATGAAACACCGCAACGCTGTCGTGACAAACTGGCAACAACACCACTGCTGGCGGGCTCTGCTCAGCTAGCACCTCCAGCGCCGACGCTTTCGGCGGCCTCGGGTGAGACAACGCGTGCAAACCGACGTCCGGCACCTCAGCATCCCATGGGCGACTCAGGAAGTCTGGAACGAGATTGGCTGCCCCCCTAACGTACTGCACCTCTTGAAAGTCGAACTCTGCCAAGAACTCGCACAAACGAAGGATGCGGGCAGACGGCGCCTTTTGCTGAAACAGATGCCGCAAACCCGCGTGATCTGACACCAACTCAAACGGCACACCGTAGAGAAGTGGCCGCCACGCCGCCAACGCCACTTGAGCCGCCAAAGCCTCTGCATTGCGTGCATCATAGTGCCACTGAGAGCCCTGCAGCTTTCGCGAGAGGAAACACACCGGCCGCGGGTCCTGTTCGTTCTCTTCCCACTGCAACAACACAGCTCCGACAGCGTGCTGGCTGGCATCAATGTGTACTGCCGTGCGCAGGGACGGGTCAAAATGCCGCAACAGCGGCGCCGAAGTCAGCATGTGCTTAAGCTGAGCAAAGGCATGATCACATTCCAAGGTCCACAGCAATCGTTGTCGTCCGCGCTTACTCCCCTTGAGCAGCTCGGTAAGCGGCGACGATACCTCTGCAAAGGCCGGGAGGTGTGCGCGAAAAAAGTTGCACATGCCCAAAAATGATCGCAGATGGGTAATGGTCTCGGGCACGGGGATCTGAAGGACAGCCTCAATCTTGGAAGGAAGCGGCCGCACGCCGTCGCCACTCACCATGAACCCCAAGAACTCGGCCTCGCGCCGCATGAATTCGCACTTAGAGCCTTTGGCGAGCAATTGGTGCTCCCGCAACGAGGCCAACACCGCCTCCAAGTGCTGCAGGTGAACCAGCGGGTCATCACTCTGGGAAAAGATAGCAATGTCATCGCAGTACACCACACAGTACCCCGCCTCAATGTGCTCCGCAAGGACGAACTGCATAAAACGCTGAAAAGCGCCCGGCACGCTGGTCAATCCGAAAGGAGCACTGACGAACTCATACAGGCCAGACGGCGTGGCAAACGCCGTCTTACGCACCGCATCCTCGCTCATGCGAAGCTGATGAAAACCGCTGAGTAAGTCAATCTTAGAGAACAACTTGGCTCCGCGGGTCTTGGCAATGAGATCGCCCGCAGTAGGCGTAGGGAAACGGTCTCGAACCGTTTGCGTATTGAGCATGCGATAATCGACAACCATGCGCAACTTGCCGTCCTTCTTGGGCGTAAACAACACCGGTGCCGAGTAATTGGAACTGCTACGCCTGATAATACCAGCATCAAACAAGGCCTTGACCTGGCGATCCAACTCCGGCTGATGATGAGGCGCCACAGGATACGGACGGCGGGCCGGCGGTTCCGAGCCCTCCCTCTCAACAATAGGCACGTCAAAACCCGGTCGAACAGGTGGCGGTCGCGGCTGGGTGCGGGTCTCGAAAACATCACCCTCGAATGCACGCAGTCGGCTCACGATCTCCTCAAGTTGCGCCGCAGGCAAATACGCCAGCTGTGTGCGGACCTCCTCCTCCACAAACGAAAAAGACTCTCGGGAACTAGGTGCGATGCCAGGAATATCGCCCAAGTCAAGCTCAGCATCTTCAGGCAGTTCCTTGGTAAAATCCAGGACTGCCTGCAGGTAGCTCTGCATGGAGAATGCCGCCGA
>CALGTP010000289.1 GCA_937902105.1 uncultured Actinomycetes bacterium | reverse complement strand
CGCCACGCAGCCAATACTGCAGAACTGAATAGAAGATTCGCAATGGCGCAGCCGTCACACTTTCTTAAGTGAGGAAACAATCCTATCGGACAGCTGGCTATTACTAAAACGGTTAAAACGGTCGAGATCGGCTGCTGAAACTTTGGCCAGTTGGCGCAACAGCATCGCAGGCTTAGCATACCTGCGCACCGAATCTGCTGAGAGCCAGCGCCCCCTCGCCTGTAGAGCGGGGAGGCCAACCTGGTTGTAGTGAAAGTCATGGCTTGGGCCTGCATGCCGCAAGCCATGCGGCACCAAAGTGAGATCATTGAAGCCAAGCGCCGCACGCCTGCTTCGAAAGACGCTCTCAAGCACTGATAACGACATTCCTTCAAAGAGCAAACTACCGGCAGCGGTGCGTAGGTAGAGCGCCTCCAAGACAATTGCTACGAAATCCCGCCCAGAACCGCCAACAACGACGCCAGCGTCAAACTGCCTGTTTTTCGCCGGCGCACCTCCCTGCGGAGCGATGACGAGCGACCACGAGCAGTTCCGAGTCCCCGAGCGCGGAGCGGTGACGTCTTGCTTCCGAAGGTTCAGCGCCTCTGAGGGCCTGAGGTAACAGTCAAATGCCAAGAGCACGAGGATGGCGACCAAGACGTTGACACGCACAAGCTTTCCAGTTACGAGCGACATGGCCAGAAGGAAGATCGCCTCCCACGGAGGCGGATCTCGCGTGGACTCTGGGCAAAGAGTCTTGAATCCTTTCAAGGCGGCTTTGCTCAAAGGGAGCACCAAAGGCGATCGTGTCACGAGCTCCAGGACGAACGCTGTGCCGTACAGTGCGTACCGAGCGGCCGCCAAGCCCTCGCCTCCAAGGTACAATGCCTCTAGAAATTTGTCCAACACCGCATCCCAATCGTCGCTGCTGTCTCGTGCATAGCCACGGTCATCTCCAAACGCTTTGACTTCACAATGCGCGGCCTCGTACCGCGTTTTGGTCAGAGCGCTGACTCTCGCTTTTCGCAAGAACCCTTCGGGCCCGTCACTATGTCTCCTTAGCCGCTGCCCTCGTCGCTTTGTGCCTCTCCGCCCGGTTTCGCTCGCGAATGCGGCGGAGGATGTCCAGCTCGACGTCAACTGCATCCCCGCACCAGTGCCGGTCCGAGCCTTCCCACCCGAGCCGGCAGCAGTTGCCGACCGCGCCGAGTGCCAGACGCCTGCTGGGCGGCTCGAGCCCGCACACTTGCGCCACACGTCGCTCCCACCATGAGTCGAGGCTCCCCTCGAGGACGCCCCTGTGCCCGGCGCTCGGGGCGGCATCGCGCAGCACCTTGGCAAAAGCCCTACACAGCCTAGGAGGGTAGGTCGCGGCGAACGACGTCCGCCACTTGTGCGGCTGGCCAGGCACAGCAACAGTGCCCCGAAGGACCACGTGACGGTCATGTCCAGGACACCGAAGAGCAAGGCGGCCAAGCCCAGGCAGATTGCCTTCGAGCCGAGTGGCCTTGCGCCAAGCCGTGTCAAACGCACACATATCGAAATCCACTCGAGCCACCCCGTGTCGGTCAAGCTCCTGGCGGAAAGGAGCCCAATGCCACAGGCGACTGCTGCGTGGGTTTTCCACGACGACGGCCACCCGATGCCGCCGGCAAAGGCGCAGCAGTCTGACCGTGAGCAGGGCACATTCCATACCTGCAAGGCTGTGCTCCGAGTCGGGAGCTCCCGTGGTGTTGGCTTGGGACCAGCGCCCGCAGGGCGTTCCGAAGGACACCGCCCAAACCTTGCCTGATTTGATCCACCCGCCGATTTCCTTCTCCACGGCCGGATGGCAAAGATCGAAGTGGCAGCCATTCTCGAGCTCGAAGGGGGATGCGACTCGAAGGTGCAGCTCGGCGGCTGCAGAAGTGAACCCTCCGACTCCACTGAAGAGCTCAAGGTAGAACCGCCCAGGAGGGCAACCTGAGACACCTCGCTTCCTCCCTGGCTTCCTTGACTGCCTCGCCGCCCGGACCCGGGCCCGGCTGGGAGCACCGATAATCCGACGACGATGTTGAGCACGAAGAAGGCGACGAGCCAGCTGCGTTTCCGCCTGCTTCCGCCGCCTCTGCAGCCCGCGTTTCTGTCCCGCTGTAGGCTGCACCACCTCAGACCTCTCCTCTTCCAGCTCAGCCTTTGCTTTCCAGCTTTCCGGCACGGCAGCCGCCAGACCGAGCGCCCTCTCGCTGCCCGACCAGAGTGCGAACTGCTCCGGACGAAAACACTCAGGACCGAGCGTGTCCAGCAAAAGGCTCTGAGGAAGATACCGCCTAGGAACCCGCCGAAGCTCATCAAGGCTGAGGCGAGAGTCCGCATCGCTGATGTTCCTATCGGTGCTGATGTACCTGCGGGCCCAGCGTATGTCACAAGCCACCTGGAAAGAACAAGCACGCCTGATGATGCCAAGTAGCTCCAAGTCGCGCGCTCGTCCCCTGTCCGAAGCAAGCACCTCGGCCAGATTGTCTCCAAGCGAAAGGAGTACGTGACCGTAGGAAGCCACCCGCCTGGACTCCCGAGCGAGGCCGAGAAGAGCTGCTCTGGCCTCCTTGTTGTGAATGGCCGAAGGCTCGGTCCACCGCCCGACGATGACACGTCGCCACCGCTCTGGTCGGCAAAGCTCCTCGGACAAATTTGGCACCAAACCGACGGTCTCAACTTGGGCACGATGGTAGGACAGAGGAACGGGCATTGGACCCTCAGGGGCCCCATCCAATTCCTCGTCCAAATCTCGATGGGCACTGCACCACTGCATGAACAAAGGTGCCACAGGAGAAGTCCCAGCAAGAGTCCCGCGAAAGCTCGAGGCCACCAACGTTTGCTCCGGAGCCGGCTCCCGGAAGCGCCACCGCTCTCTCCACCTGATTGCCTCGAGCACCTCTGAGGCGCTGGCATCCGTTTCGTGGAGGGCGAAACCATCCGTGGAGGAATCGCTGCAACACACCTTCTGAAGAACAGGGCGCCCAAGACTCGAGTGTACCAGCACGAGAAGACCCTTGCAAACCACGAGCTCACGCAGCACCCTGGACGGGAGCGCCAAAGGAGGACCAGTCCCGTCGCCAATGAAACGATAGACTGCGTCCAAGCAACACAGGCACTCTCGGCGAACTGAAAGATGGTCGACGAGGTGTCCAACGATCTGGCGCATGTGCCCCCTCGAGAGCACCTCCCTTTCGATGACGGTGCCAAGAGCATACCATAATCGCCACGTTCTTGATGGCCGTGGTGATAGGACTCGCTCCTTGCCCCGGAACACGCGGCCAACCAATTCCAAATTCCTCTCAGTCGGCATCTCATCATGGACAACCAGCCCAATGAGCGCAAGCTCGGACTTGAGAGCCGCCAGCAAAGTGTCCACAGCTCTCCGGGAGCCCCCAAGGACGTTCCCGTTGTCCACGTAAGGAGCCACGATGCCAGTGTCCCAGGAAATTGGTGGCGCTGGGGTCCAGTCCATGACCACATCTGCCGGGCCTCCGCATCGGATCTGGGCTCTTCTCCCGCACTCGCTGAGCGCCTCATGGCAGAAGTAGAGGGCCCACGACCATCCCATGGCCAGCCCGCCAAAGCAAGCCCAGAGCTGGCAGTCTGGTGCAACGTCCTGCCACTCCCTAAGCTCCTCATCGTAGACCTGGGTGACACCGGCCTCCAAGGCGGAGAACGATTCTCCAAGACAGAACCAAGAGGCCAGGTCGATATTTTTGAACTGATAGAAGCCGTCAAGTAAGTCCACACTGGCGCCACAAGGATTGAGCTCACCTTCCGAGTAATCAAAGTCGGGCTCTCCAGCCAGGGCCTCCTCAAGCTTATCGGCCATGTCCACACCCGCCTGTCCACAAGCGGTCCAATCCTCTCGCATCCTCCGGCAGAAATCTGCCCATTCATCGGAAAGGTTGAGCCCAGCGAGAGCTCCTCCCGATGCAAGCTTGGACTTGGGTGGCGCTCGGTGGAGCTGATTGACAGGGCGGCAGTCGAGGACCAGCCGGATGTTCCCATCTT
Source organism: uncultured Actinomycetes bacterium (assembly GCA_937902105.1). GTDB lineage: Bacteria > Actinomycetota > Acidimicrobiia > Acidimicrobiales > Ilumatobacteraceae > Casp-actino8. The sequence goes on along the minus strand of CALGTP010000289.1, from coordinate 2,467 downwards.
TCTTACTGACAAAGAAGCAACCAATGAAGCACTTGGCCCGCCTTCTCCAAGCGATGAGGTCGACGCCGACCAGCTGGTGAATGAAGGCTCGCTTCCTTGCTCGGTTGCCGCGAAGCTCGGGAGCCCAGTGAGGGCGCACAGGCACGTCCAAAGGATCCAGGTCGCACTCAGGCAAAACAATGTAGCGCTCCGGTTCCTCAAGGAATTTGGCGGCCGTGCCTCCAACGAGCTCTTTGGCATCCTTAGGTTGGATTCCACCCTTGAGGACCCGAAGCTTATCAGGGTCAAAGGTGGCTGTTGTCGGAACTGCTTCTCCCTCGTAAAGGTCTCGTGTGCGAAGGAGCTCACAAAGGGCCCCTTCTGGGTAGGCAACGGACTCTGCTGGCCGTGGTAAACACAGGGCGTGAGCCCGCCCAACGTTGCAGAGCACTGCCTCGCGCGCGGCAGTGATCTCTCCGCTGGTCGTAGCGCGGCGCGGCGGCTCAGGCCAGAGCTCACCACCTCCACCAGCATCATTGAGCGCATTGAGCGAGGCCAAGGCTCCCTCGACAATCTGCTCAGCAAGAGCATGCTCCTTCCGCCGGCGTCGGATGTACCTGGGAAGCACACCCTTTCGCTCCACTTCGAGGCTCGGCCGCAAGAGCAGTGGAAACGGGGAACCATGCGACGAGGCCATCGGTGGCCGTCACAAGGAAGACGCAGCCAGAGCCCGCACGCCACCAAGAAGCCTCCGACGACGAAGACGAGGCAGCGCACAAACTCTCCCAGCCAAATCCGCAAGGTCACTCCCCCTTCGCCCCTCCTTTGGGGGTCTTGGGGTGCTTGCCTGCGTTCTTCTCCTTTTCCCTGCTCTCCTGCTCCTCCGCGTAGAGACGCGTCTGCTTCAGCGTGAAGGCCTCGCTCTTCTGCTCCTCGGCCACAAACTTCGCGAACTCGCCGGTGAGGACACCACCTGCGCTGTCCAGCTTCGACATCGTCATCATGGACAAGCCGCGGAAGTCGGGGTTCTTGGGGCACTTCTTCACTGCTTGGTGGATCTGCAAGATCAGGCGGCTGACCAACTCGGCCGAGGCAAGGTGCGGCACATTGAGCTGATCGAAGGCGTTCATCAGGAACAAGATGCTGATCAGCTCGCGGTGCTTGTGAGCCACCGGGCCTTCTGCACTCATCCCCGACGACCTCACGTAGTACTCGTGGTACCCGCTCAGGTCCTCGCCAGCTGCCCGCACGCCGCGCATGAGTTCCGCTGTTGCACCTGGCCCTCGGAAGATCCAGTCTGCAGGCCTCGGCGCGTCCTCGACGATCCCGGCAAGGGAGTCCCGGAAGGTCGCAAACCTCTCGCCTCCTCCGTCGCGCACCAGTGGAAGGACCCTCGGATCCCGCCCTGGACCGGACCGCTTCTCCTCCTTCCAGTCCTCGATGTCGGCCAACATGACTCGCTCCATCGTCGTCCAAACCGGCCCATCGTGGTCCACGAGCCCAACCGACCCTCGCGTCACGCTCGCCGCTGGGTTCAGGAGCAGCGCTGACGGCACCGCAGCACCGTACTGCCTGTGCGACGGATCCGAGAACACCCACTCCGCATTGACCAGAGGTAGGGCATGAGCGACTCCGCCGCCCATGAGGTCGACAAGCGCAGCAGCCTCGTGATGCCCAGCCCGGAGCTGCTGTTCCGTCAGCCGCCCGAACTGGTACACGTCGCCAAACACACGCGCCGGCATCACGGCATTCCGGGCCACCGGCACAAACGTCACCACGTTGAGGTCGATTCGCTCCACGCCACCGTCCGGGGTGAGACCAATCCAGATGCCCGCTCCCAGGCGCCGCAACATCACCCTGTGATGCCACGTGAAATTTGGGTCCGCTGGCATCTCGAGGCATACTTGCTGTTCCAGGATATCAAGACTGGCCATCGACTGGCGTCACGCGGCGCCTCGGCTGCCAGACAACCGCGTCGAGCGGAGCCGGCAACGAGAGGAGACTCGAGTCCTCTACGAGCCCCTTCGGTGTCGCAACCGATGGACGCTCGCCGATCGAGAGGGAGGCTCCTCCGACAGCGCGGTGCTGTGAGGAAAACCAACCACTCAACCTGGGACGGCACGCCCCGAGCAGGTACCCCCCTGCAAAAACGCCGGCGCTGATGTACAAGCCAGGAAAGCTGCAGAGCGCGGTAGGGCAGTCAAGAGCTATGGGAGGAGGCGGGTGGCAGTGCAGGACGGGAGCGCAGTCAGGACACGGAGCCGAAATGAGCTGCGATCCCGAATTCCTATCCCAACCAAACCAACCAACTATCAAACCCAAAACAGAACCAACAAACCCAACCACGAAAGAGAATAATTCTTCGGGGCCGTAGTTCATTTGTGGCTCAGCAACTGAGCCGAAACTACGGGTGTAGTTCCGATTTAGGCCTATAAACCGATAGGAAATCATAAATATGTAGATGGAGCTCTGGCCTGCGTTCTGGGTG
>CALGTP010000288.1 GCA_937902105.1 uncultured Actinomycetes bacterium | reverse complement strand
GCAGAGAAGGGTGAGCCAAGTGAGAGCGCAGAGAAGGGTGAGCCAAGTGGTGAGAGCGAAACAGAGCAGAAGAGTGAGGAGACGACAACGCAGGTCAAATCTTTGTTTGACGAGGAGCGCCTGGGAAAGGCAGCGCTGATGAAGCTGCACGATCTCAGGGCTCGGATAGCGCTGCCAGGCAGTAAGCTCTTTCCGTTGTGGTGCGTTCACTGCCAGAAAGAGATCAGTGCTCGAAACAAGGCGAAAGTTTGGCAACATGTCAAAGGGCAGGATCATAGAGCAAGGTGGGGCCAGGCCAGACGGGAGCAGGAAGCTACAAAGGATGAAGTCGAACCGAAGGTTGTTAAGGAGGAGGAAGACGAGGAGAAGACAGGCACGCTAATTGGCACGCTAGTTCATGGTATATGTGGAGCCTTTGTTTTCAGTTCAGAGCTTAGCTATGAACAAATGCAGTGTTTCGGAAAAGCAGGAGCCCAGTTATACTTTAATTTCGCATGTTAACTACATTTAACTACATGTTGTATTTTTAAAGCACTGCGCTTTTAACAGCTAAGGTTCAGAGCTAGCGAAGAGAACTAGGCTCGGCGGTGTGTTGAGGTCAGTGTGGGAGGAGTTTGCGGAGTTCGTGACCTTCACGGCAAAAACTTTCTCAGGAGATGAGTGCCATGACATTACTGAGAAGCATACTAAAGATGACTGGGTCATCCGCCACCGGCGCTGCCCAGAGGAGGGAGAAGTTATCATCGGCAAGGACGGCCTGCGTATGTGCCAGCTTTGTTTTTCCCTCGGTAGCGACAAAAAAATATGCATCGACCTTGCATCTTCGTATTAGACTTGGATGCTGCAAGGCTCCTGGCCAAACGAATGTACGCATCTGAGACTGTCGCCGCCTTCATTGCATCTTTGAAGAAGAAGAATCTCTATATCTACCGCTCAAAGGCTAGCTATGAGACGCTCTTTGAAACCGCAGTTGAGGAACTACACAGAGACGTGAGGAAAGCCTTCACTGGACGGCTGACCCGCAAGGAGTGGGTTAGCCCAGCGCTGGGACTCTTTTGTGCGCATGTGGTGAAGCCTTGCATCGATGTGGAACCTGGTGCTGATTTGCGGCAAGCCGCTTTGGATAAACTCCTGGAGTATATGAGGGCCGACGTAAATACCACACCTCTCGAAATCGTCTCAGTGTTTGAGCTTGCCTCGGGCAGAACAAGGCGGCACCCGGCACTCCATGGGGCAATGATGGCTTGTGCTGACAAATGTAGGCGAATCGAGTCAGGCAAATCGACCACGAGAAAGGCGTTTCGCAACTGTGCTACGTTTCGACAACACTTTTATATATTCTTCCATTTGTTTTGGCACAAAGTGTTTCTTGTTTGTGGTATTATGTGTGGTACTTGTCCTTGAGCCCTAGATCCACTAAGGCGACGCACGGGATATAGCATTCTTGCTCAAAGCAGGCTTGGCCCTCAGCGCTGAGGGGTGTAACCACCGCTCGTTGGCTTGGTTCGGGATGCGGTGGATCGTGAACAGTTACTACAGATCCATACTGCTTAGAGTCTTCCAAAATGGGCTTCCAAACCATGTGTGTCCAGATCAGGCTGCTCTCGAGGAGAACGACCACCGTATAAGCTGCATCCTGAAGAAGGCTGATGACAGGCTCCAACACCGGCGTGCTGTTTGTGCTGATGACCGCACCCATGTGGTGGGGTCCTTCAACTTCGGGCAGACATCAAAGGGGCACATTCTAGCAGGTGGCTGCCACCGGCCACCTGGCTTCACAGAGGCCGATGAGTCACAGATTCCTTTGCAAACAGGCGAACCGACCGAGGAACAGAATTACATCATAAAAACCGAGAACATTGTGAAGGCCAGAGAGGTGGAGTGTTTCCTGATTTGGGACCCGACCATTGAGCACTCACCGGTATTGGATGCTGCGACATATCCCGTACCCTTTAAAGCCTCGCTCGATGACCGGTTCCAGGAGTCCATGGGCAATAAGGCCAAAACAAGTGCCGGGAAGTGGGAAGCACTCATGCGTGCTGGTATTGTCTTTGATAAGCTCAAAGTTATGAAATTTCACATCAGCGATGCTCATGCCTCCCACGATTGGGTGGGGGCGGCCATGTTGGGCAGGAACATCCCAATACCAAAGAATCTGCTCGAACTTGTTCCGTTCTTCAGTCGCTTGACGAAGGAAGACCTTCCACATTGTTGCATGCGAATTCCGTACAGGGTGGTAAAGATCGACAGCGAGACCGTGCATCACATCCCGGGTGTCTTTCACGCTCAGAAAAACTTTGCAGAGGAGCTCCGTAAACACTTGAAGACGCTACGGCTCGGCAAGAAGTGGAGCGACCCATCGGGGGCCCTGGACCTCGGCCTATTTCTTTTAGGGTATATAGGGCCGGACGGTATGTCGGACTTCCAGGCGGCCCTTCTGTGCGCCGGCTTTGGATTAGAAGATTTTGTTTATTACATTTTGATGTGTTTAGTTCTAAGGACAACGAAAATTGTTCTGTTGCTAGTGCCTTCGCCAAGTGAAGGCTGAGTCCGCTTAACCATGTGGTAGATCCGAATGCTAGCGAGATCCAGATACCCTGGGCCCTGGAAGGGTATTTCTTGCTCCTTAGCCTCGAATAGCTAAATAGTCGGTGTGTTTCAACTGTAAGGGGCATCGCCCACCAGATTTCTTAGGCGAAAAGGCTGTATTTTTGTTTGGTGGAGGATTGATTGCCATGGAATGTAGCATGTGTCTGAAGCTTTCTGAAGCACTATGCTAAGGTTTTGCCTCATCGGCGCACTTGTGATCGCAAGCCTGTTGCATCGAGACCTGGAGAGATTAGAGCGCCTCCAAATTGCCATGGAAGGTTCCTTGAATTGGTTAAGGCTGTTGTGAATGTATATTTGTGTGGATTTGATGATGCCCATTGATGCCCCGGTTCATGCTGCTGGGCGAATTTGTTCCGCATGTTCAGCAACCTGCGTAAGGTTTGGTGATGCTTGATCTTGGCGATGCTATGGCCGAGGATTATGCCAAGAAGAACGGAGTCAAGAAGTCTTCCATCTGGCTTTGTCCTCAATCAGCAGGTGTGCTTCGAGACATTTGCGGAACTGTTATCGTCATCTGCTACACATACGACGGACCGTTGTGCTGGCACCGACTGATGGAGCTTATGCTAGAGAGGAGGTTCGGACGTCAACGAGCGTACCAGCACACAGGCCAACTGAACGTCATGGATGTTTGGAAGACGTCAGCATTACTCATGGAAAAGGAGATGCAGGCTCACATGAAGACCAAGGCTACTCTAGGCAGACGGGAAGGTAGGCCAAACGAAAACCAATTCCGTGCTTGCGCTAGCCGTGCCTTGTCTGCAGGCCTGAAGTTGTGCACGCTCATCAGTGACTACACAACTGCAGACCTCGAGTTCCTCTACAAGTCCCCGCCAGCTTCCACGGACAACGCATCGGCTGGGGATGATGATGCAGAAGTCGAGGGCGTGGAATCTCCGGTGCAAGCAGTGGAAACGGAAACTCCGGTGCAAGCAGTTTTTGAACAGATCAAATCTAGTCAAAACTTTGCTGACAAGTACGAGGCGGGCGGTTCGGACGAGACGGGCGGTTCGGACGAGACAGGCAAGATCACTCATCCTGAACTTGATGATTGCGAGGCTGACCTTCTTCAGGCCCAAGCAACTCCTGGTAATGAAAAGCTCGGTGAGGCATACATCCAGGCGGCGAAGGACATTGTGAAGGACGAAGGCCCTGAGGATGGTGAAAGGATTGCACCAGCGTCAGCTTTTCCACGCGAGGACAGACGAACTCTGGGGCTCGCGCTGCGAGATCGTACGACTTTTGAGGCGGCCAAGGGCGATCTTTGGAGGTTATCAAATTTCTTGAGGCTTGGCCCCTTGGGTTGTGACGGCGGTGTAATAAGGAACCATTATGCGAAGCATTACAAGGCACTTGACACCTCAGGGATGAGTTGGCACAACAAATTGCAACATGAACTTGCCCAAAATGGTGCAGACGGCAAGTTACCTGCTGCCAAGCAATCTAGGAAGACATCCTGGATCAAAGTTGGTGAGGACCAACAAAAAAACTTTGGCACAAAGCTGCCCAAGTCCATCACCATCTCCACTACCGACATTTTCCCAGTCTGGTACCTTGGCAAATGGAAGCTTGGCCTCACACTCGCTCATTGGAGATTCTACTCGAAGGGATCTGGCACTCGACTTGCTGTTGGCGAGCTTGCACGTGGCTGCTGCCATAGTATCCGGGCCGTGGTTCTTGGATTGCAGAATCAGGCTTCTGACGACCTGTACTCATGCAACGCGGACAACCCTTGCCAAGTGTTCTGCTTGGAAGAGGTGGGGCTGAAGCTTCAGACGTCAAAGCTATTTGGTGCCATCGATGGTTTGAACTGCAGGCTGACCCGGGAGAGCGTTGAAGCCTTCCAGCGTATATGTGCACATGCAGCAGCTGAAGGGACTGAGCAGGAGGTTAAGGAGAAGGGTAAGCAGGATGAGAAGCCTGGTTCGTCTCTCAAAATTGGCAAGAAGGCGGCAGAGATTCCTCCTTTGGTCAAAAACTTCACCCGCTTTTCGAAGGGACACAAGTTGATACGTCAGGAGATGAACAAGCTTTTGGACCTCGACATGAAGATGATTCCGACAAGGTCTTGGGTGCACCCCAAAGATTCCTTGGTGCGAGTCAAGGAGACTCATGGCGACAAAGCAGTTTACCGGGCTGACTTGGTCGAGCGAGCTCCGTACTTCTTCTCGGACTTCTTTAGTACAGTCCGGAACCAGTTGCACTATGGCAGCCATGTCAAAACATGGTTGGAGAGATGCCTCGCGCAGCTCACAGCAGAAGAGCCTAAGCATGTCATCCTCGGCGACCTCATCAAGCAAATCTGCAAGTATTTCCCGACGGCTCTGGACCAGTTGCTT
>CALGTP010000287.1 GCA_937902105.1 uncultured Actinomycetes bacterium | reverse complement strand
GCTTCTAAAATTGAATTTGTACTGTGGTTTCAAGAAGACCATCTCACTATCGTCATACCAGCACGCGGAGCTCGAGAAACTTATCGCATTTCCGTTCGGCGCGCATTTCGGAACTCGCGAGTTCTGCGAATCGTATGTCTTTGGAATATATGGATTGTTCTCGACTATCTTGAAAATCGGGAATTGTGCCAGCAGATGTGTCATTATGCCGTTATTTTGCCACGGCATGCATGTCTTGACTCTGTTCTCAAAGTTATTAGTTTTAATCACAAGATCCACATTGTCCATGACGTCAATTGTATATGCTTCCGGAATTTGCGCCTGTGACACCACACAGTTGTCGTCGTTATTGTTGCCAAGACATTTATATATATTTATCGTTTCCGTTGCAGTGGCGCCGGGTGTAACTCGAGAGAACCATTTGTGATACAAAGTTTCAGACAAATCAGATTTAGACCAATAACCTTTGTTGTCAACAAACCCATCCTTGACATTAGTGTCTACTGGTTCTATTAAACTGTCGTCACAATCAGGCACAATCCAATGCAGACCCACATCTGCACTGAATCCGTTATAACCGTAATCACCAGACTCATCGAGACCCACGTCCGCACTGAATCCGTTGTTGTGGTTCGCAGACACGTCCACACCGAAGCCTGCGACACAGATCAATACGAAGAGGACAATGAGCTCATTCGATACTGACATGCGTGTCCCCGGCGCGGCCTATATAAACGATTGCGTACAATCGTCGCAAAAAAAAAACGGCAAACAAAACTCACACTATCAAACTGAAGATGCGCGGCTCGTAGCCACAAACTTCACTGCCTCGAACGAAACAAGCAGTGCCGCGAGCGCGATGCCTTTGTTCGCCGCGGGCAGCGGCGCAATCGACACTTTGAACTCGGCGACAATCGCACTGACCACGAGCAGCACCAGAATCTGCGCCGCCAGTCCCGTCAGCGACCACCGCGTGTGCAGCTTCTTCGCAGCGACCAGCCCAAACGTGCTCGACACGGCCACAATCCAGGAATCCACGCGCAGCCGCCGCAAATACGCCGCCAGCACCGCCGTGATGCGGTATATCGCGTACCCCTGTGTCTCGTCCAGTGCTGGGTCGATGCTCTTGCAGACCTCGATCAGCACGGTCAGCAGCAGTAGCATGGCGCAGTGCGTGGCCGGCGTCGCCGACGTGTCCTGCACGAGGTCGAGCAGCAAGTTTACCGTCGCCATAAACAGCGCCCGGCACAGCACGCTCAGCCCAGGCACGCGCGCGTCGAGTTCCCGCGATAACCACGGCGAGGCGGTACACACCACCGCCGCAACGATCGGCACCACTAGACCGTCCTGCGCGGACTCGAGCAGCCCCTCGATCGAATCCGAGAACACAAAAAGGCAAATACCCACGAGGTTGTACTGTCCTTGCACCTTGTGCAGCATGATGCTCAGGAACACCAGCACCGCACCAACCACGACAAGCTTCGGCAGCAGCACGGCCACCGCCGCGCCTGGCGATATCTGCATGCTCGTCAGAAACACACTGCCAAGAAGACCGACAAGCACGACCTGCCAGCGCAGCAACACCTCTCGCTGGAAGCCCGCCGCCGTGTGCCGCACCGCCGCTTGCACACATCCATAGAAAATACACAGCGAGATCGTCAGCGCCGGCGCGCCGACGGACTTGAGCTGCTCGTACGCCAGCTGTACCAAAATCGTGCCGACTGCCGTTTCAAGCCGGTTGTTCAGTGCGACAGACATGAGAACCAGCGCTGCTTTATTTATACACCAACGGCCAGTAACGGCAAATCTGGAAACGAACTGTTTCACGCGAAAAAAAACACAAGACACGAAAGAATTTAAAAATACAAAACACGTAAAAGACGCGCGCAACTCGCGCGCAAATGCCCCTCAAGCCAGCCAGGCTTCCGACCATCCCGAAGCTCTCACAGTCCACGAAGGCCTCAAACGTCTTCAAGACCACCAACCCCGCGCCCGTCGTGTGCGTCCCCCCGCACCTCGTCTTCGGCGTGCACGACGGCTGGTGTATCGTTACCTGCCCTATCTGCGACACCGACGGCGCCGGCTTCGTGCAGGAGGACGTGCATGCGCTGCCGCCTGCGCGCTGCACACGCTGCGCGTACGGCCACGTGTACCGCATCAAGCTCGAGCCTCTGCTCGATGCGCACGCAAATTCTAACGTTCTTCTTCGCCGTCCTTCATAAGCAACACCCACTTCTTCTTCAGCCCGTACTCACTCATCAGTAACTGTACATGTTCTGCTTTGGCCGTGCCTGCTGGAAGGTACGTTATATGGAAGGTATTGTTGGCGCTTTTCAAGTCGCGTTTCCTCTGACTGTCAATTACACCCACATACCACCGGCTGATGCGATTTTGCAAAACTTCTGAACGTGCGACTCGTCCCTTCTGCAAATATGCCAACGTAATATCGTCTTCCTTCATGCGTGCAACGACAAATCCAGGTCGTACAACATAACCGTTTCCGTCGTCGTCCTGCCACCTCTCATTTTCTTCGTCTGCATCTGCATGTTCCTGCGCCACTCGTGGTGGTGGTGCAAGCGGCACTCGTGGCACTTCTTCCGCTGGTTCTTCCTGTAAATTATCTTCTTGTACATCCTCAGCCAGCACTTCATCTGCGTCCACTTGCGGTTGTGGCCCCGGTTCATCCACTCGCCCACGCTTCGCGCTTTGCGCCGCTTCCTTGGCCTCGCGTAGTGCTTTCTCCTGCGTGCGCTTATACTGTTCGAATATTTCCGTCTTCATGAGGCCGTCGCGCTCGATTGTCTTGTTTTGCACGAAGTAATAATGCCTGCACAGGCATTCGAGGGCATACTCAATCTCGACTTGCGCGGCCAGTGGAAACGCTGCTTTCACGGCGTCGACCTTCGCAGTCAGCGCTGTCGTGCCTCGCAGTTGTTTCGCGAGTGTGTGCGCTGTGATCAGGTTCCTCGCGCCGACCATGTTGAAAAACGCTGCAGGCGAAGAAGCAGACCGGGCGTTTGTCCATCCACACTTTTGCTGTAAAAAATCCTGCAGGTCTTCGTCGAGTGACACTGCTTTGACTTGCTCCTTGCAGAGATGGGCAAATAGCGACGTACTGCTCTCCGTGAACATACGCATCGGATTCTGCACACTGTCTCTGCTGTGGATTTCAGTCGAATGCTTGCGCGTGAAAATGGTGTACATCTTCACCGTGTTTGTTGCCTTTTTCACGACGTTGTAATTGAGCGAGCTTTTCAGCTGGCACAGAAACGCAACGTTCATCCACAGCCACGGCAGCGTGAACAGCGGGTCTGCATGTCTTGCAAGGCATCTTGCAGAGCTTCGGCATGACCTTGGCATAGCGCCATGTGGTGCTGCAGTGCCAGTTGTTCGGGGCTTTGATTCATTGGAGTC
>CALGTP010000286.1 GCA_937902105.1 uncultured Actinomycetes bacterium | reverse complement strand
AAGGGCAAATCAGTTAACTGCAACGATTAAAGATCTGATGATGTATTTAGTTCGTGGTTCTGGGTCGTGATGCGGACACCCAGTGTCCGTATCACGACCCAGAACCACGAACTAGACGGCCTATACGCCGAGATGCTCGCGTATTTTGGCCAGCGAAGGATTCGTCATCGCCGTGCCATCGGAAAAAATCAAGGTCGGTACCGTGTAGTTGCCGTTATTGGCGGCACCAACTAAATCTGCAGCCTCGGGCACGAGTTCGATATCAACTTCTTCAAACTCAATGCCGACATCTTTCAGGTCGCGCTTAAGTCTTTGGCAATAGCCGCACCACTTGGTTGAGTACATCGTGAATGTCACTCCTTCAACCTAGCAAATGCCGGACCGTCAACCCATCAGTCATCGGCCCCATCAGTCATCGGCCCCATACTCATCGTCCCCATACTGGGCGATTACGTCAGCTATCGGGCCATCCGCAAGTAGCTTTCCATTTTCAAGCCATAAACCACGAGTGCATAATCTCTCAATCTGCTTCGTTGAGTGACTCACCAAAAACAGTGTGCCCGCGTTGGCAAGCAAGGATTCAATTTTCGCACGCGACTTCTTCCTGAATTCCTTATCCCCAACTGATAATGCTTCATCAACGAGCAAGATCTCGGGTTGTACCGCTGTAGAAATCGCAAAATGCAATCGCGCGCGCATACCTGCTGAATACGTTTTCAGCGGTCGATCAATCGCTTCCCCTAAACCAGTGAATTCCACAATTTCAGCAACTCTGTCGTCAAGTTCTTCACTACTCATTCCTAGCGCCAAACAACCAAGGCGAATATTTCGGATGCCAGTTGCACCATTGAGCAATACCGCTCCAACCCCCAATAACTTCGGTTCGCACGAAACCAATATTTCGCCACTTGTCGGCTTGATGAGGCCTGCTAGTGCCGAAAGCAGGGTGGACTTACCGGAACCATTTGACCCAATGACCCCGATGGCCTCACCCCGGCGTGTCTCAAAAGAGACGCCATTGACTGCCTTGATGAGCCGCCGTCCAGAACCTTCCTGAGTGGCTAAGCGCTGACGCAAGCCTGCTCGCCGATCACTAAAGACCTCAAACTCAATATGAAGATCGGTCACCCGAACAGATAACTCCGTCATGGTTGCCCGTATCTGTATTCGGCAACCTTAAAAAATCTAAAACCAAACCAGAGAATCAACAGGGATTCGACGACCGCCAATGCTGATGTCGCAACATTCAATTCTGTTCCCAGAATCATCCACCTATAAAAATTGATCAAAGAAGCAATCGGGTTCAGCCGAACTAGCCAATCCACTAGGTCATTGCGACCAATGATTCGATCAAGTGGAAACATTACGCCCGAGGCATACATGGCTAAACGCAAAACAAAGGGGATCAATTGCTGTATGTCGCGAAATCCATCATTTAAACGCGCGGCAATAAAAGACCCGCCAAGATTGAAAGCCGTATGAATCAGGAGAATGACGGGTAAGAGAAACCAACGACGGGAAGGACCCACGCCAGTTGCAAATGCGCAGAGCACAATGACGAGTAATTGAAAAGCGAAAGCCAATAATTCTCCAATCATGTTTGAGATCGGGACAATTGCACGCGGAAATCTAAAAGACTGCATTAAGCCCTGACGACTGGCGACGGATGAAGCCCCTCCGCGAATCGTGCCAGACGTCAACTGATAAGTAAAGACACCGATCATGAGCCAGACAACAAAATTATCAACGCCACGACTGACCTGGAGAAGTTTTCCGAATACGAGATAATAAACCCCGGCAGTCAATAGCGGATTTCCCAAGTGCCAGATGTTGCCAAATAAGGTGTCTTTATGTGAAGACTGCAGTTCTTCAATCGGAAGACTCAATGCAAAATCTCGGCGCTTCCAAATTTCTGCGACATATGCTCGCGAAGAGACTGACTCGTCCAATGAGAATAGGCCCTGATCCTGATCCTGATCATCGGACTCAGGATGAGGATCATCATGAACAGTCATAGCCTGCCAAGGCTATCCCAAATGCCATCTACATATCCTGAAATTGCCCCAATGAGCCCCCCAAGCAGTTGGTTGTCGCCTATCGTTTACAAGCGTGTCCGAAAGTGTAAAATTTCTCCGTTTCCCAGTTGTTGCTCGCCTTGAACAGAGTTCGAGACGCCAACGCATTCTTATCGCCGCATTAGTTGCAGCAGCCCTCTTTTTTCTAGTGCTCCGAACTCTGGCGACGATCATCGTTGACCGCTGGTGGTCGCACAGTGTGACTGATGCCCCACTGTGGCGTGTGCGAATTGTCGCTCAAACACAGCTCTTTCTTCTTGCCTTTGTAGCGATTTTGGCCATTCTGGGTACAACGGTTTTTTTCATCTGGCACACTGGGCGTCGCGTTCTTGCCCCTAACAATCGTGTCATGCGTTGGTATCACGCACGGATGGGGATGGCACATCATTGGCTCGTCGCAGGAATTGGCATCTACGTAACTTGGCGGACTTTGGCTGCCGTTCCGAATTTTTGGCAACAGTGGATTCTTTTCCGTGATGGGTTTGATTTACCAAATTCTGTTCCAGGTACCGGTGGAAATCTTGGCTCATATATTTTCTCGTTGCCTTTCCTCAACACCACGACATCATTTTTACGTCAATTAACTTTATTCAGTTTTCTCTTGGCGCTCGCAGGTCATTCAACCTCGGGCTCATTCAGATGGAGCAAGTCAGCTCCATCGCGTCGAGCAGCATCGGCACATCTGCTTTCACTGGTCGGCTTTTTTCTTCTTGTGCAGACATTCCATTACTTGTTTGTGCAGAGGCATCTGCAGGCACTTGATAGCTCAGGCGCCTTCGTCGGTGCCGGGTATACGCAAACAACGTTCATTCTTCCCGGACTATGGATCACAGCAATCTTTGCCGCACTCGGAGTTGCTTCGTTGATTCATGCAATAGTCACTCGCGAAACAAAGTTGGCGAAAATAGGTTTGGCTCTTTGGGCAGTCGTACACATTATCTCTCTTGTTGCATTGCCAGCGATTGTCAACAAAGCAGTCGTTGCACCTGCAGAGGGCGACAAGCAACTAACTGCTATCGGCGAGAACCTTACGGCCACACAAACCGCATACGGGCTCGGCGATATTTCTGAATCGGAGATCTCGATCAGCAACGGACTGCCCAACTCAACTGGTGCCGCCTATCTTGCACAAACAAACGAGACTCCAATTTTTGATGTCTCATCTATAGCACCCGCTCTGCAGATCTTGGAAGGAACAAGTGGTACTCGCGTCGGACAAGTTGATATTGATCGATACGAGATTGATGGCACATACCGAGCACTCATTTTGGCTTTACGGCAACCTGATCGCCGAGGTTTGCCAGAGAGGGGTTGGGTGAAGGAACGTTTGGTGTACACCCACGGCGGTGGGGTCATCGTAGCCTCGGCGACACATAGCGACAAGAATGGTCGCCCAGATGTTGCCGAATTTAGTGGCGATTTTGATCTGCCTCCTGTTTATTTTGGAGAAGGTTTGGAGGACTGGTGGGCGATTGTCAACACAAAACGAATCCAACAAGGCGGAGTTTCATACACCGGCGATTTGGGAATCAAGACTGGATCCTTTATCAAGCGCACCATTCTTGGTATCGCACTCGGTGATCTACAGATTCCACTTTCCTCCGAACTCACATCTGAGTCAGAGATCTTGCTGCGCCGCGGGATCAAGGATCGTCTCACGGCGCTAGCCCCATTTCTTTCTTGGGACAGCGATCCTTACGCAGCGATCGTTGACAATCACGTGGTCTGGATTGTTGACGGCTACACAACCTCAAACTCGTACCCATATTCGCAATCATTCAGTCGAGAGGGATTGCCAGGCGGTAGCGACATTGCGCGCATTCCGTTGAATTACATGCGATCAGCCGTGCGCGCCGTCATTGATGCCGACACGGGGACAACCACTTTGTACGAATCAGATATCGAGCAAAGCGCAGATCCGATTTTGAAGCTTTGGAAGAAAGTTCTACCTCATTTGATTGAGCCAGCAGACTCAATGTCTCAGGATCTGCGCTCCCATTTGCGCTATCCCAAAGACCTGTTCATTGTGCAGTCTTCTTTGCTCGGTCGTTACCATGTCGACAATGCAGAATCGCTGTTCAATGGTGAAGATCGCTGGACGATCTCACCCGCGCCGGGCGCCGATGTAGGCATGCCTGGCTCGGCGGTTTCTCAACCTGTGTTTCGCTTTAATACAGTGGGAGTTGAGCAACAGTGGTCGATGGTTCGCACCTACAACGCCGGTTCCTCCTCAAATGCAACAGCTGGACGCAATGTTCTTTCAGCAATGATCATTGCCTCTCATGACAGTCCACAAAAATTGCAAGTCATTCGCCTCAACTCTAGTGATGGGAACAAAATCTCTAGCCCACAAGTGGCTCAGAGCGCTATTGATGCGGACCCTGAATTGGCGCGAATCATTACTCTGCTCAATACAAATGGTTCACAAGTTCGCTTCGGACCGATGACTCCACTCATCATCAAAGATGCTTTGGTGTGGACACGCTCGATGCTCATTTCGGGAATTGGCGGAGCCGCCGTCCCTCGCGTCTATGGAATCATTGCGGTTTCCAATGGCGTGGCTGGACTCGGCGAGACAACCGAGTTAGCTATCGCTGCAGCTATCAAATAAGCACCAGTAAATAAGCCCAACCGCTCGGTGGACTAGGGCTTAATGGCTGTTTAGTTGTACGGTACAAGGTTGCGATGTTGATCCATCTTCTCCAGGAAAAACTGCGGCCGTACCGCCATCTTTTGTGGATAGTCGTTGTGTTCCAGGCCATTCAATCCCTCGCAGGTCTATATCTACCAACTCTGAATGCACGGATCATTGATCGCGGCATCACCCAAGGGGACACGAAATATATTTGGCACGTCGGTGGGCTGATGTTGCTAACAACCTTGGTTCAGGTTCTCTTGTCAATTGCTGCGATCTACTTTGGCTCACGTGCCTCAATGGGATTCGGTCGCGACACACGATCGGCATTATTCCATCAGGTCAACAGTTTTTCATCGCGAGAAGTTGCTCATTTCGGCGCACCCTCGTTGATTACTCGAATCACCAATGATGTCCAGCAAGTACAAATGTTGGTGCTGATGACTTGCACTCTGCTGATCGCTGCGCCATTCACTGCCATCGGCGGACTAGTGCTGGCCCTGCAACAAGATGTCAACTTGTCATGGATCATCGTGATTGCTATACCACTCGTCGTGATCATTCTTGGGACCGTCGTTTCCAAAATGGTTCCGACATTTCGAGTCATGCAAGTGCGCATTGATCGAATCAATGAGATTCTGCGCGAGCAGCTTTCGGGTATTCGCGTCGTTCGCGCGTTTGTACGCGAACCACAAGAAGTAGCGCGTTTCCAACAGGCCAACCAAGATGTCACACAAACAGCCCTTCGCGGAGGGCGCTTAATGTCTTTAATGTTTCCGACCGCCACCTTCATCGTCAATCTGTCTTGTGTGGCTGTGGTTTGGTTCGGCTCTAACCGAATCGCTGCGGGTCAGATGAAGCTCGGACCAATGGTGGCCTTCCTGACCTATCTAGCGCAGATCTTGATGTCTGTCATGATGGCTACTTTTATGGCCGCCCTTTGGCCACGTGCTGCAGTTAGTGCCGAGCGGATCCAGGAAGTCCTGTCAACAACTTCATCGGTGCCAATCCCCACTCACCCAACGCCGATTACTCAAACACGGGCCGAACTAGAACTTCGCAATGTCAATTTCGAATACCCAGGTGCGGCGAGTCCCGTGTTGCACAACATCTCATTTAAGGTTGCTGCCGGCGAGACACTGGCCATTATCGGTAGCACAGGTTCGGGAAAAACCACATTGCTAAATCTTGTGGCACGTCTCTTTGACGCAACTTCTGGTGCAGTGTTGATTGATGGGGTGGACATTAGTGAAGTGGCCCCCGCAGAATTGTGGTCACGAATTGGACTAGTGCCGCAAAAGCCCTATCTCTTTTCTGGGACAATTTCCAGCAATCTTCGCTATGGAAAACAAGATGCAACAGAACAAGAGATGTGGAATGCCCTGACCATCGCCCAAGCAGACTCCTTTGTGCGTGAAATGCCAGGCGAACTTGAGGCAATCATCGCTCAAGGTGGCACCAATGTCTCTGGTGGACAGAGACAACGATTAGCAATCGCCCGAGCGTTGATTCGCCAACCTGAGATCTATTTGTTTGATGATTCGTTCTCGGCTCTTGACCTCTCCACTGACGCAAAATTGCGGGCCGCGCTGATGCCTCATCTCAAAGACTCAGCGACCCTCATCGTTGGACAACGAGTTTCCACAATTCGCCATGCCAACCAGATACTGGTCCTGGAAGATGGCCTTGTCGTTGGACTTGGTACCCATGAAGAACTTCGCCAATCCTGCGCCACATACGAAGAAATCGTTTTATCCCAGGCCTTACAAGAAGGTGATGACCTGTGAATGAACCAAAACAAATAAACAAAGAGGCTCAAACTATGAGTCCCGTCGGTAATGTCTCTGAACTCCGTACTGGCCGCATGAATACTGTCGGCGTGCCGGCAGAAAAGTCAAAGAACTTTGCTCAAAGCGCTAAACGCCTGACACGCTTAATCTCCGATGAATCAATTTTAGTTATTCTCATTTTTCTCATGGCAGTCGCCAGTGTTGCACTCGTAGTTTCTGGTCCGCGAATTTTAGGGCATGCCACTGACATTGTTTTTCAAGGTCTCCTCAATCGTGACGGCGCCAACGGAATTGATTTCGCAAGATTGCATCGCACACTGGCGTTTGCTATTGGCGTGTACACCGCCTCTTATGTATTGGCTTACGGACAAGCATTCCTTCTCGCTGGCGTGGTCCAACGGACCATGTTTAAACTACGCCAGGACATTGAATCCAAAATCCACCGATTACCGCTGAGTTATATCGACCGACATTCGCGGGGCGATTTATTGAGTCGTGTCACAAATGACGTCGACAACATTTCGCAGAGTTTGCAACAATCTTTGAGCCAATTGGTCACTTCCATGCTCACCATCTTCGGTGTTTTGCTGATGATGTTCGTAGTTTCACCAATTTTGGCTCTTGTTGCATTGACGGTGATTCCTCTCACGCTGCTGACAATGGGACAAATTGCTAAGCGCTCGCGCGCCAAATTTATTTCTCAATGGCGATACACAGGTCAGTTGAACGGTTTAGTTGAAGAGGCCTTCACGGGTCATGCCATTGTCAAAGTGTTTGGCCGTCAACAAGAAGTAGAAGAGCGCTTTACGACCATCAATAACGAATTGTTTGAAACAGCCAACTCTGCTCAATTTATGTCTGGTTCAATTCAGCCCGCCACGATGTTCATCGGAAACCTCAACTATGTAGCGATTGCCGTCATCGGTGGCCTGCGGGTTGCATCGGGCGCTATGAGCCTTGGTGATGTGCAGGCCTTTATTCAATATTCTCGCCAGTTCACCCATCCAATGACACAAGCAGCATCAATGATGAATGTTCTGCAATCGGGCGTGGCTTCAGCGGAACGAGTTTTTGAGTTACTTGACGCAGAAGAACAGACAACTGAAAGTGGAGTCGCCGATACAGCCCTGACACAAGGTCGCATTGAGTTTGAACATGCCTCATTCTCTTATGACCCGCAACGACCTTTGATCACTGACCTTTCATTTATCGCTGAACCTGGGACGACTGTGGCCATCGTCGGTCCAACCGGCGCAGGTAAAACCACTTTGGTCAATCTTGTGATGCGCTTCTACGAACTTGATGAAGGGCGCATCGTATTAGATGGTTGCAACATTGCTGAGATGCCCCGCTCTGAACTGCGCTCCAAAATCGGCATGGTCCTGCAAGACACTTGGCTTTTCAATGGCACAATTCGCGAGAATATCGCTTACGGAAATCCTGATGCCACTGATGAGCAGATTCGGGCAGCGGCGAAAGCTACTTTCGTTGATCGATTTGTCCACTCTTTGCCAGACGGATACGACACCATCCTCAGCGGCGATGACGGAGCGGTGAGTGCGGGCGAAAAGCAGTTGCTGACAATCGCTCGAGCATTCTTGGCTGACCCCGCAATTTTGATTCTTGATGAAGCGACTAGTTCTGTTGATACACGCACCGAAGTGCTGATTCAAAAAGCGATGGGTGCGCTACGTCAAAAACGAACGAGTTTCGTGATTGCCCATCGTCTCTCGACGATTCAAGATGCCGACATTATTTTGGTCATGGAAAATGGGGCGATCGTGGAAACTGGTTCGCATGTGGAGTTGCTGGCGGCGCGGGGAGCGTATGACCGCTTGTACCAATCGCAGTTCACCGCTCCAGTTATTGACCTTGTCTAGCCAGTTGAGGCCAGAACTGAATAATCTTTCAATCATTCTTTTTGTTCGCTAGATCTGCTGTGTAGGTTCGCCCAACGACGATGAAAATGCATTGTGAGCAGGTCTTTTACACTGTCAACCAGCTTTTACCGCAATCCTGCTGAAGAACTATCTGAGCCGCAAAAACGAATCACCGTTCTAATTCAGTTGACATTGCCATTTCAAAGTGATTGCCTATAGATCGTTATGAACCTTTTGAACGCTCCCGCTTCAATCGCCACGATCAGTTGGCCAGTGGGCTCAGACGCGTCATATGCAGGGTTTACGGCGAATCATGCGGCGAAAAATCATGTCGCCAAAAAGGCCGTCTATATGGCAGCCACCTTCGCAGCAGTGAACACCAAGCGTTCACCCCAGCGGCTCGAGGAGTTACTCACGTAGGACACACCAACGTAGAGAATCCACACCGAGGCCACTGGGAAAATCCCAGTGGCCTTTTTCGTTCTCCAGGCAACAATCAAAATCCAACCCACCGACAAAAGAAATAGAGACAAAATCATGACAATGACACTTGAAGCCCCCATCACCTACCTCCGTGATGCCGCCACCTCAGCGGCCCCGAAGAAACTGGCTGCCCGCTGTGCAGACGGCAATGGCACCCTCACTCCCCTGTTCTTCAGCGATGAGAACGTGGACATTGCTCGCGCCAAGGCTATTTGCGCTCGATGTCCGCTGAGTGCTTCGTGCCTTGACGGCGCTCTAGAACGTCTCGAACCCTGGGGGGTTTGGGGAGGTGAACTGATCGACAATGGTCAGATTGTCCTTGATCGCAGACCGCGCGGGAGACCATCGGTTTTACCACGAGCCATTTTGGTCATTGACGAAGACCGCACGATTCGCAGCATTGCGAGCGTTAGTGAACAGAGGAGTTACGAAATCGCCATTCGAGTGGCCTAACTCCTGACGTGATCTGACACTCCTCATTATCTCGGTTACGGGCAACGCTTAGACGACCCCGTAACTGCACTGGGAGGTCCCGGTCGTAGTAACCCCCCACTGCGACCGGGCATCCCCGATCCCCATACGAATCTGTGAAATCCGATCAGCCAACTATCCTGTGCTGAGTGGTTCAGACACATTTACTTCGACGCTTACGCCCTGTGGCAGTTGCCTTAGTAGCTGCCCTCGCCGCCTCAGCCTCTGTGATTTTGATCCTCGGTGCCCTGCAAAATAACAATGATTCAGATGTCATCCTGGATGAGCCAGGAGAGTTTCAAGAACCAGGCATTGGCACTAACGCCCCGATTGAAGGTACTCCACTAAGACATGCGATTGTCTCCGACCTCGATGGTCAAGAAATCAACACAGTTTCTCTGAGAGATGTGGGTCGCCCGATGCTGATCAACTTCTGGTTTTCTAATTGTCAACCCTGCAAACGAGAAATGCCCGCACTCCAAGCGGCCTTTGAAAAATACGCAGACAGAGTGACGTTTGTCGGCATCAATACCCAAGACTCAGCGAAGGTCACTCAGGCATTTGCTCAAGACCTCGGTGTCACTTATCAATTATGGCGCGATCCCAACGGCGAGATGCTGGTTGCCAATGGCATCTCAATCTTTCCCACGACTTTATTTGTCTCTGCTGATGGAACGATCATCAAACAAGTTTCTGGTGAGCTCACAACAGCAGCAATCACTGCCGCCTTATTGGCAATGGGCATTTCATGATCGGAAGTGCTGACCGTCTCTGGCTGAGTTTCGGTAGCGGTCTGTTGGCGGCCGTTAATCCTTGTGGGTTCGTCTTACTGCCCACTTACTTGATGTACTTTCTCGGAGTCAGTGGGCGGCCCGGTACTCAGCGCTCAACAATCACACGCGCACTCTTGGTGAGTACTGCCTTGTCGGCAGGATTTATGAGCGTCTTTATCATCGTCGGTGGCGTGAGCCGACTTTTCACTGACTGGATTAATCAAAACGCCAAATATGTTTCGGTACTTATTGGAATTGCTCTTGTTGTTCTCGGTATTGCAATGTTGTTTGGCTATCGATTGCCATACAGCACACCAAAACTTGATACAGGTCAGCGTGACCGCACCGTTTTCTCCATGTACCTATTTGGTCTGGCTTATGCGATTGCCTCAATTGGTTGCACCATCGGGCCGTTCTCGGCCACAGTTCTTGGAACCATTGATACCGAAGGATTCGCCCGCGGGATAGTGGCGATTACGCTCTATGGAGTTGCTATGTCACTATTAGTGACAACACTGACCGTGACGTTGGCACTCGCACAAGGTGGACTGCTGAGATTGTTGCGATTGAGTATGTCTTATGTTGAAATCTTTTCAGCATGTGTGATGATTTTGTCAGGTCTCTACTTAAGTTGGTATTGGTTCAACGATATTCGCAGTAATTACGACGATGCTCTCACCGGTCGTGTTTTAACATGGCAAGAAAACATTGCTCAATCAATTGACGAAAACCGTTTTGTGCTGGCCGTTATCTTTGGCTTCATCGTGGCTTGCGCTATTACTTACACAATCATCAGTCGCCAACGCGAAATTTCAACGAGCGAATAAGATGCCGATGTTTCGCCAACTTCTTGATCACCCTGAGGTCGAAGAAGTCGTCGTATTACGCGGAGTCACTGAACCGCGAGCACACAGAATTGGTTTCATGGCATATCACGGTGGTGGACTTGAAGAGATGACCGAAGTGGTTGCCATGGCCGCTGCCGAACATTGCGGTGCTAGCTACTATGGTGTTCACCAACCCAAAGGTATGGAGCGACACATTCCTTCCATTGAGGTGTCGCCAGATTCTTCAGAAAATCTGCGATCATTTATTGATCACGTTCACACTGTGATCACCATTCATGGATTTGGGCGTCAAGGATATTTCTCATCACTCTTATTGGGCGGTCAAAATCGCCCCTTTGCTGAACATATCGGTGGCTATTTGCGGGCTCACTTGCCGGCCTACAACATAGTGACCGAAATCGAAGACATCCCGAAAGATCTTCGCGGTTTACATTCCCGCAATCCCGTCAATCTTCCTCCAGGTACTGGCGTGCAAATTGAATTGCCACCGCGTGTTCGCGGCACAACGCCACTCTTTTGGGATTGGGAAGGACCAGAGTTGCCACCGCATACGCAATCATTAATCGCTGGGTTGGCCGAAGCGGTAGAGAACTGGGCTACGGAGCCAAACGGTCAATGATCCACGAATCTGTTGAATCCTCGAGGCGATAACGAAAGCGATCATGTAAACGATTGGGACGACCCTGCCAAAACTCAAACACTTCAGGGACGAGAAGCCAACCACCCCAATGTGGTGGGCGAGGTACCTCGCCAGTGGAGAATTGTTCACTGAAATCAGCGAAGTTCTTCTCCAAGACCGATCGATCTTCAATTTCTTGACTTTGGGGAGAAGCCCATGCGCCTATCTGGCTTTCTCGCGGTCGTGAAGCAAAATAGGCATCACTTTCAAATCGCGATAACACCTCAACTGAACCTCGCGCCCGCACTTGACGGTGTAAACCAAGCCATGGGAAAACCACGCTCGCCAAAGGCGTGCCATCAAGTTGTTGACCCTTGGAACTTTCGTAGTTCCCGAAAAACGTGATGCCTTCATCATCCACCCCACGAGCCAAGACAATCCGCGCATCAGGCAACCCGTACTCATCAACTGTGCCGACGACCATCGCATTCGGCTCAGGCAACTCGGCCTCAACAGCGTCGACATACCATGCATGCCATTGCTGAATCGGTGACTCATCAAGGTCTTCACGATGTAGCCCAGCAGTTTCGTATTGAATACGACGATCGCGCGGGCTCACGATAATCAGTTCCTCGGTGAGATCCGCTCAAGGCCGCGCGTATATGGCCGCAGCGCTTCGGGTATGACAACGCTTCCATCTGCCTCACGGAAGTTTTCCATGATTGCCGCCCACACGCGTGGTACGGCCAAAGCCGAACCGTTCAGGGTATGAGCAATGTGCGTTCCTTTTTCACCAGATTTACGATAACGAATATCTGCTCGACGACCCTGATAGTCGCTAAACCATGAGACTGAAGAGACCTCAAGCCAACTATCGCAACCTGGGGCGTAAACCTCAATGTCAAAACTTCGGTGATGGCTTTGACCCATATCGCCAGTACAGATTTCAATCATCCGATAAGGCAAACCTAAACCGGCGATCAAGCGCTCAGCGCGGTCACGTAACTCGATCAACATGGCTGGCGAATCTTCGGGGGTGCACAAGGAGAATATTTCAACCTTGTCAAACTCGTGGGCACGCAACATACCTCGTGTATCACGGCCCGCAGAACCTGCTTCACGGCGATAGCAGGAAGAGTACGCCATAAGACGCATCGGCAATTGTGCTTCATCTAAAATCTCGCCAGAATACATTGACGTCAAGGGGGCCTCGGCTGTCGGGATGCACCACAGGTCGTCACGTTCAATGGCGTATGCGTCCTCGGCAAACTTTGGCAACTGACCAGTTGCGGTCAACGTGGCTGTAGTCACCAGTGATGGTGGACGAATTTCTTCAAAAGCATCTGCATTCATATCGAGCGCATACTGACATAACGCGCGCGACAACATTGCTCCTGCACCGCGCTGCATCGTAAACATTGCCCCGCTCAACTTCACTGCGCGCTCATTGTCAAGAATGCCCAACTCATCGGCAACAATCCAATGCGCAACTCTTTGATGTTCGGAAAATGTTGTCGGCAGATTAATTGGACCCTTAACAAGTGGGTTGTCCTGATCATTCGCTCCATCAGGGGCATCATCATGAGGAACATTGGGAATGCGCAACATGACGTCACGTAGTTGAGCCTGAACAGTTTCAAAGGCTTCGGCCAATGCCTTCTCATCATCGCCCAGAGTGCGACTCTCGGTTTGGAGTTTTTCAGCCGTTTCGTTCTCACCATCGCGTCGAGCGGCGCCCACTAATTTGGAGAGTTCATTCACTCGCGCACGACTGGCGTCGCGTTGAGCGGTGATATCGCGCAATTGAAGGTCTAGGGCAATCGCAGCATCAAGTTGCTCAATGATCTCTGGCTTGCCACGCCGAGCGAGGGCAGCCTTCAAGGCAGCAGGGTCGTTTCGTAATAAACGGACATCAATCACAGAAACATCAGGTTATCCCGATGGGAGTTGCCAAGCCCTACGACTAAAGTCAGAACCGTGAACGGCGATCTTTCTCCACTCAATGATCCCCCGTCGTTGAGCCGTATTGACCGTACGGAACCCACGCTTGTTGTTGAGCAACTGTGCGTGCGCTACGGGGATCTTCTGGCGGTTGACAATATTTCATTCTCTGCCCGAGCGGGTCAAGTGACTGCGGTTCTGGGACCCAACGGTGCGGGCAAAACAAGCACAATTGAGGTCTGTGAGGGTATTCGCAAGGCCAGCAGTGGGCAGGTGCGAGTCCTAGGTCTTGATCCAGTCAAAGATCGCCGAGTTCTCGCCAAAAAGATGGGCGTGATGCTCCAAGATGGTGGCATTTACCCAAGTGCCCGGGCCATTGATGTTGTACGCCAGTACTGCGGGTTATATGCCTCGGGCCGAGACAAAATTGCGGCACCCGAGGAACTCCTGGACTTGGTCGGGCTCAGCGAGCGACGACTCTCCCCTTGGCGTCGCTTGTCTGGTGGCGAAAAACAGCGTCTCTCATTAGCGATGGCTTTAGCAGCCCAGCCGCAAATAATTTTCTTGGATGAACCCACGAGTGGTGTCGATGTCAATGGCCGTACGACTATTCGCCAGATCATTCGCCGCTTAGCCGATCAAGGAGCAACAATCATTTTGGCGACTCATGAATTAGATGAGGCCGAAAAGATTTGCGATCGGGTCATAATCTTTGACAAGGGCAAGGTTCTTGTTGAGGGGGGCCTTGATGATGTCCGTCGGGCGCGTCGCGTTGTGAGATTACGTACTGTTCGTCCACTCGACCTCACCGATATGCCCGACAACTTGGCAGGTTGGCTGATTGAAGACGCCCCTTGTGATTACAGCATTGAAGATGCTCCGCAAGGACTAATCGCGGCCCTCGCAGTGTGGCTCTCCGAACGCGGTATTGATGTCATCGAACTCAGAACTGGTATGGCCAGTCTTGAAGACACTTTCAAAAAACTCACGGGAGGTGCCCCGTGAAGGCTTCAACTAGTCCATTGCGAGCCCAGTTGCGCGCCGAACTACAGATCTTGGCGCGCAATGGCGAACAGTTATTGCTCACGCTGATTATCCCCGTGATGCTGCTGGTGTTCTTTGGGATGACTGATGTGTTGCCCACAGGCTTTGACGACCACATGGATTTTCTCACTCCCGGTGTTATCGCTCTGGCGATCATGAGTAGTTCAATGGTCAGCCTCGGTATCGCTACAGGATTTGAACGCAGCTACAAAGTGCTCAAACGCCTAGGAGTCACTCCACTGGGGCGTCCACGATGGCTCATCGCAAAAGTGATCACCATTTTGGTCGTGCAGTTCATTCAACTTGGCGTCCTGATCCCTGTGGCATTACTTCTTGACTGGCAAGCAGATGATGCTCAATGGCTTGTGGCTATTGGCGCAGTTGTCACTGGCAGCATCGCTTTCGCCGGTCTTGGTTTATTCATTGCTGGCCGCCTGCGGGCTGAAGTCAACTTGGCGGCACAAAATGGTTTGTATCTATTGCTTCTTTTACTCGGTGGAATGGTCATACCTTTTGACAAGTTGCCAGATCCTGTTGCCGCAGTAGCAAAGTGCTTGCCATCTGGAGCACTTGCCGATGTCTTGCGTGAGGCACTCGCAAATGGCGGTGATCGCCCAGCGACCTCATGGCTGGTTTTAGGCATCTGGGCAGTCGTTACCCCAGTGCTCACAGCACTTACTTTTCGCTGGGAATAATTTTCAGCGGTTATTGGGCTCGGGTTGCGGGGGCGATGCGCTGAAAGCCTTCTCGACATCGGCGGTGGTCAACTCTTCTTCTTTTCGAACGTAAGCACTGTCGTTTTCACGTTTGAAAGTGAACACAAAATTTTTGATGAACATCACTCCGATGATTGTCCAAAGGAATGCAGAACCTCCAAGTTTCATCATCGCTCCAGCGATTTGCTGATCGTCGCCAATTGAAATGCCCCACACTCTGACTGGGATGTTGTAGTGCTTATACACAACTCCTTCAGCGAAGGTCAGCCAACCTGCTGGTACGGTCGCCACCACACTGTTCAAAAACAAATAAATCATCTTTGACATCGGCGTGATATTAAACTCTCTGATCGGGCCACACACCGGCATCCACATCAGCATTGATGACAGCACTAACAAAATATGCACGGTGTAATGCAGTGGTCCATTGGAAACGGAAGCGTTCACAACACCAGGGATATGGCTGACCATGACGCCCACGTTAAATAAGAGTGCGGCGCGTACTGGGTGGCACATAAACCTCAAGGCCCGATAAGCCCGTCCCTCGCCGACCAAGGTTCGAATGAACCATTCGGGGATCGCAAGAATAAGCAGAGGCGGCATGAAATAAGTCAGGCACATATGTTGAAACATGTGCACTGAATACAGGTACTCTTCGGCGATGTCATGTATTGGCCAGTCAGAGGCAAACCACATCATTGCGATACCAGCAATGAAACACGTCAACTGGCGACGACTGACGACAACTTGGCCGACAGGAACTGCTCTGGGTCCAAGCACTCGCACCACGTAGATATACGAAGTAACTAACGCGGCAATCAACAACCAAATCTCAAGATGCAACTGAAAGCGCCATGGGTCGACGACAGTCCCGCCGATCATGAGAAATTATCCCTGCTTCAAGAAGAACTTAAATGTCGCCAAGAAACCACAGTAAACGGCAATGGCAAGCAATAGCCCCGCATAAAAAAGATAACTGAAAATCTTGTTATCAAATTTCAGGTGCATGAAGTAGGAGACAACAGTGACAAATTTAATGACCATCAGAATCAACAGTGTGGGCATGAAGAATGGGCCAAAGTCAACGTAGTAGGTCGAGACTTCGATGGCCGTCAATGCAGCGAGAATCAAAGCTATGACGATGTACTGCTTGTCAGACAAGCCGTGATGCTCAACTTCGTGATTCTCGGTCGCTTCTTCGTGTGTGGTGGCGGTGCTCATCGGTCGCTCCTCAGGACGGAATCAAATAGACGAGGGTGAAAATAATAATCCAAATGATGTCTACGAAGTGCCAATACAAACCAATGAGTTCGACGACTTCAGCTTTATCACCAGGAATACGATTGTTGCGATTCATCCCAACGAGAGCCATCAACATGATGATTCCGACTGAGACGTGCACACCGTGAAAACCAGTGAGAGCGTAGAAACTTGAACCGAACAAACTGGTCGTAAAGCCCAAACCTTCACGGTAGAACGCGGTGAACTCATAGACCTGACCACCAACGAAGGTGGCACCCAGAAGGGCCGTGATCGTCAGCCACAGGTTTGTATTGCGGTCGTCTTTGCGTTGCGCTGACGAAACGGCCAAAACCATGGTCAGTGAACTCATCAGCAATATGAATGAACTCACTGAGGTAAATGGAATGTCGAAAATGTTGTTTGGCTGCGGTCCAGAACTCACTCGGCCGCGATAAAGCATGTAAGTCGAAATGAGTCCACCGAAAAGCAGACATTCCGAACCGAGGAACATCCACATCCCCATCTTGTTATTTGACAAGCCGGTTGATGAGGCGTGAGCACCATGACTCACGCCATGATCATGGGCAATCGCTGATTCAGCCATGTGGCACCAACTCCTTCGCATGAGTGTCACCGGATTCGGGGGGATCAAAATCTTCATCAGGTGATGTTGCAGGTTCCATCGCCCAACCAAACATGGTGAGTAATACCATCGCTACCCCAACGGCCATCAGCATCCGGTTGTAAATCAACCCGTAACCGATCACTGGCAAAGATAGGGCCAACAAGATTGGCCAATACGAGCGCGAGGGCATATGAATGTGCTCATCTGGATGGGCGTTCAATTCGGCCATCACTTCGTCTGCCGAATGTACCTGAGTGACTGAGTGAGTCGCAGAATCTTGCTCGTACTTACGATGGAAGAACTCATCAAGATGATTGATCTGTGGAATCACATCAAAGTTGTGCTCTTTTGGAGGAGAGTCGGTCATCCACTCCAAGGTGCGTGCATCCCACGGATCATTGGAAGCCAAAGCACCCTTCTTCATCTTGTGGGTATAAAAAATGTTGATGATGAACAACAGGATGCCGATACTCAAGATAAACGAGCCGATAGAAGAAATTCGGTTCCAAAAACCAAAGTTGAATAACCCTTCTCCAGCACGCGCCTCGGTCCACACGAACATGCGTCGTGGTTGACCCTGCAATCCCAAAATGTG
The DNA here is from genome assembly GCA_937902105.1 of uncultured Actinomycetes bacterium. GTDB lineage: Bacteria > Actinomycetota > Acidimicrobiia > Acidimicrobiales > Ilumatobacteraceae > Casp-actino8. The sequence goes on along the minus strand of CALGTP010000286.1, from coordinate 19,982 downwards.
CATCGGTCCAAAGGTCATATTCATACCAATGACCATCAGCCAGAAGTTCCATTTACCAATGCTCTCGCTCAACTGTCGACCAAACATCTTTGGCCACCAATAATAAAAGCCGGCGAATAGTCCAAACACCGCGCCACCGAACAACACATAGTGAAAGTGCGCCACGATGTAGTAAGTATCGGTCTGTTGAGTATCACTCGGCGCCACGGCGTGAGTCACTCCAGAAAGTCCACCGATAGTGAACTGCGTGACGAGACCAATGGCGAACAACATTGGAACAGCGAAGGTCAACTTGCCGCCCCACATGGTCATAATCCAGTTGACAATTTTGACGCCAGTTGGAACGGCGATCGCCATGGTTGACATGGAGAAAACAGTGACCGATACCGGGCCCAAACCAGAGGCAAACATATGGTGAGCCCAAACTCCCCAGCCGACGAATCCAATCGCCGCACCAGACATTGCCACGACTGGATAACCGAACAATGGCTTCTTGGAGAACACTGGAATGACTTCACTGATAATACCGAACGAAGGCAAAATCAAAATATAAACCTCGGGATGGCCGAAGATCCAGAATAAGTGTTGCCATAGCAACGGATCCGCTCCAGATGCCACGTCGAAGAAGGTTGCATCAAATGATCTTTGGAAGGTCAATAAGAACAGTGCCACGGTGATCACGGGAATAGCGAACAGCAATAGGAACTGAGTCACCAGCACCATCCAGGTGAAGATCGGCATACGCATCATCTTCATGCCAGGTGCTCGCATATTGAGAATTGTCACAATCAAGTTGATGGCACCTGTCAGTGAAGCGATACCAGTGATCTGCAGTCCCAGGGTCCAGAAGTCAACGCCATGACTTGGGGAAAACAAGGTGCTGCTGTTCGGGGCATACATGAACCAACCGCCGTCGGCACCGCCACCCAAAAACCATGATGAGTTCAAGAACAAACCACCAAAAAGGAAACACCAGAAACCAAAAGCATTGATACGTGGGAAAGCCACATCGCGAGCACCGATTTGTAGCGGTACGAAGTAGTTAGCAAAAGCTGCAGCCATCGGCATCACGAATAAGAACACCATCGTCGTAGCATGCATCGTGAACATTTGGTTGTACTGATCAGCGTTGAGAACTTTTCCGTCGGGAGCAATGAGTTGCAAACGAATTAAAAGGGCTTCGACTCCACCAATCAAGAAGAAAACGAAGGCCGCGACACCGTACATGATGCCGAGTTTCTTGTGATCAACAGTCACTACCCAATCGCGCCAACTTGATGACGCTGCAGGGCGCTTAAAAACACCGAGTGCTTCACTTGGCTTAACGCCCACGGGCACAGCACCCGCAATAGCAACCTCGGTGGAGGGACGTTCGATGATGGTCATCTGATTGTTCTCCGTTATTTCCGCTCAAGTAAATAAGCCACGATTGAATTAATTTGATCTTCTGTTAATCCGAGGGCTGGCATGCCGCGATATTTGCCGCCGGTCGCAGCCAAGTTTTCAGGATTTGCATACATTGGCTTCTTCAACGGAGCGTTACGCAACCATTCGCGTAGATCTTTCTGATTCAAACAATCAGTGGTCACGCCTTTCAGGTACTTCGCACCGAAAGTGACAGAGTCAGATTTCCAGACATCTTCACGACATTCAGGAGTCAAGAGATCCCATGAAGCGCCGGCAAATGTGTTGCGGGTCATCAAATTGGTTAGGTTCGGTGCCACACCAGACACGATGTATTGGTCGGGAGCCGAAATAATTGGAGTTCCATCGGCGTTCAACAAACCATTGACTTGGTGGCAACGACTGCATTGTTGAATGAATACTCCTTCACCCTCGGCAGCCAAAGTTCCTGCAGCAGGCGAGGTGTATGCCTCGAGTTGGTTCGCTACCCAAGCGTCGTAATCAGCACGTGAAAGCACTACTGCTTCCATGCGCATGTACGAATGAGACAGACCACAGAACTCGGTGCACTGACCCGCATAAATGCCAGGCTTTGCGCCTTCAAGACGCAGCAAATGCACGCGCCCAGGAACACTGTCTTTTTTACCGTTGAGTTTGGGGATCCAATAGGAATGGATGACATCGCGACTCGTGACCCGTAGTAACACCTTGGTGTTTTCGGGGATGACGAGTTGCCCTGAAGTCACGATCGGAGCAGTAATGCCGTACTGCTCTTCATTCGAACCAACGGCCGGATAGTCATATTCCCACCACCACTGTTGACCCGTGACGTTAATGGTCATTTCAGTGTCGCTAGTCTTGGCCAACTTGAAAATCGTTCCCGCCGTGGGGATTGCCACACCTAGGAGAATGAGCGCCGGAATCACCGTCAAAACAATCTCAACAACCGGCTTTCCATGAGTTTGCTCGGGGATTGCTTGACCACGATCACGGTAACGCCAGATCGCCCAACCGATCGCTACAAAGACAATGACGCCGACAACGCCCGCAACATAGAACACTGGTCGTTGCAAGTTATCAATTTGCTCAGCGTTGGGGCCGGCAGGCTGCCAAGTATCTTGCGGTGCATCTCGGGCGCAACTAGCTAAAAATGCCAGAGCCGAAACGGCGAGCGATGTCTTAAGGGCCGCACGCCCACGACGCATAATTTTCATCGGCTCAGCGACTCGGTCTTTCATAGTTCCAACGGTACTCATGATCTCAGTTCAGTTCTCTATGTGGGGCTAGGTGACTCACGGCACCGATACCTCAATGGACGAGTCCTCGATACCAGAAACAACGATGTTGTACGGGCTCAGGGGACTGGCGAATGAAGGTTTAGGAATGCGAACAGTAATGGCTTGCTGCCCGCCCTCACCGATCAACGCGGTGCATGCCTGTAATTTTGAATCTCGCGTGACCCCGCCGCCAAGATCTTCAATGACATTGCCGTAATTCAGGATCATGCGATGTTCACCGACCGATTCGTTACGGAACAGGATCGTCAAATCGTAGGAACGTTGCAGGCTGATCGACGTCAGCGGTTCAGAAAATCCGTCCATCTCGGCATACAACTCGCCGTCTTTGAAAATGACCGTGGCAGCAATGCTGCTCTTGGCAGATACGGCGCGACTCGCTTCCTCGTCATATTCTTCGGCTTCTTCGCCGCAGGGATGCACTGCATAGTGGTCGTATTCTGAAGCTTCAACGAGTTCGTGACGTTCTCCGTTGAGTGCTGTTGCCAAACCCACACCAGTCAAAGCCACGAGAGCGACGGCACATGCCCCACCAACTAAACGCTTACTGACACCGCGACGTACTGAAACGAGCGATCCACCCGCTAGGACCACGGTACCCACGACGGCGAAGATGAGGGGACCAGCCACAGTTGAAACCGACAACATGATCCGCGAGAACGAAAGCACAATCACCGTCATTAACAGTGCGCCGCCGATGGGGATCTCCAGCGGATGCACGACCCAGCCACGTACCTTTTCGTTGTAGGCGGCGTTCGCAGACGCACGATCACTCCAGTTTGTAATCATCCATTCACCAAACATGGCGATTGACAGAGCAATACCGATCTTAAAAATGCCCGGTGAACTAATCAGACCAACGACCACCATGCCAAGAGATAGCGCTGAGGCGAGTGGCCACCAACTATTACCAGAAGCACTCTGAGCGGCAGGAGCAGACGGATGAGCCGCGGTATCGGTGGAGAGCACATGTCCATCGCGGACATACGAGGCAATGCCACCGAGAAACAGCAGCGAAATTGCCAAGAAGATTAAAGCGACTGAACCAAGCGAACTGCCGTCATGAGCAACGACCCACACCAAGGCGCCAACAAAAGACAATGTCCCAAGTCCGTAGAAAAGTTTTGAGCTAGTTGTAATCATGATTTAGTAACCGTCACTTCTGCACATAGACGATGAACCACACTGGGCAAAACGCCACCGTTAGGAAGTACCAATAGAGAGCATGGGCCGACAAGAGTTCGACGTCTTTACTGCGACCACCCAAATATCGAAAAGCAGCAACAGCGGTGTACACCAAGCCCGATAACAGCAAGGCCATCATGGCACCAGTGGCCGCATAGAACATCGAGTGGAATGCGCCATCACGAGCGGCCACTCCCATCTGTGTCCAGATAAAAATCTGTGCATTGAGAATTGCCAGCGTCATCAGTGCCGAAACACTGAGCGCCAATCCGGTGTGCGGGCGATCATTGCGCTTCGCCGAATAGACAGCCCATTGAGCCATCACACACACCACGAAGAAACCGATCAACATCAAGTTGGTGGCTATCTCGGGAACGATGACCTTTTCTGGCATCCAATCCTTGATCAGTCCTCGCTTCATGGACTCACGAACGGGAGCATCAGCACGGAACTTCAGCCAAGTGGCCATCATTCCACCAATCAACATCATTCCAGCAGCGCCAGCGACGGCAGTTCCAACAAAAACTTGACGACGCGGTGCTGGTTGAGGAGCAGCAGGTAAAGCAAGCATCAGGCACCCTTTCCAGTTGAGGTGGAGGACTTCATATCGGCAAAGGGACTGGACGATCCAACAACGGCGAGAGCGGCGAAGTTCTCAACAGGTGGTGGCGAGGTCGTTGCCCATTCAAGAGTGCTGCCATCCCACGGATCATCACCAGCGGTTGTACCACTGGTGAAACTTTTCAAAGCCAAAGCGATGAAAGCCACGGTTACTAAAAGCATCAAAACAAATCCACCACATGTTGCGATGTTCCAAAGATCTTGCGGTCCGCTGTAGGAAAAACCATTCACTAGTCCGCTGGGTTGATCAGCAAAGCCAGCAACCATGTACGGCAGCGAGCCCAGAAGAGTGGCAACAAAACCCAATAAAGCTAAGGGGATCGCCGCTTTGTCTGGGATGTTCCGTCCCCATAATTTAGGACCCCAATAACAGATGCCACCGAAGGCAATCATCACTGTGCCGAATGTGACTGCCACATAAGTACCAGCTTCGTAGATCGTTCCAGCCAATCCAGCATCTTCAATGCCGCTCAGAATGTGTGCCGCAGCACCTTCAAGAATGCCGAGCAAACCAAGCAGTACGAAGGCCAATGGCGCAGCCACTCGAGGCTGAGCAGACTTCAATGTCAGTAATGACAAACCAAGGATGCCGAGCAAACCAAGAACTGGAAGAACAGTCAGAAGTAAGAAAGGCAAAAGATCAGCGATTTTGTCGCCGGCATTATCTAAGAACTTGGCGCCTTCCCATGGAAGCGTGACTGTTGTTTGGGTGACTGCCGACAACACCGAAATACTGACAAGACCGATAGCGACGAACGCTGCTGGACGTTGCGCCAAACGCGAACGATTCATCGTTGGTACGACATCAAGGACGATGCCAAGTGCCGGGATTGCGAGAAGATACGTGAACGGTTGCGAGAGTGACCACCCAATCCAACGGTTGACACCAAAGTTGCCACCAAAACCAAGTCGTGCGTAACGATGATCGATGTACAGATAGATCGTGGTACCAATCAGCACAGGCATCGCCAAAACAAGCGCCAGTGCTCCGACAAAAGATGACCAGGCGAATAAAGGTGCTCGCAAAATTCCCATGCCTGGGGCACGATTTGTCAGCACACTCACCACGATGGAAATTGCCGCTAGTAAAACACCGAGGCCCAACAACACCGATGATGCGAGGTACAGGTCAACTAGATCTGATTCGCCTCCACCTGGGCCACCGTTACCGATGATTGCGGCGATTGCCAAACCAAGACCCGTGAGCCACATCCAAAATCCACTCGCAGCCAAACGTGGGAAAGCGATGGAACGTGCCCCGAGTTGCAAAGGCACAACGGCGATTGCCAAACCAAGAAGAAGTGGAATAACAGCACCAAAAGTCAGTAACAGTCGAGCCGTTGCCAAAACCTGCGTCGCCGAATTCTCTGAGAGAATTTGATAACTGTCGGCGTTGATGCGCTCAAAAGCAATCAACACCGCGAGAACCAGGCCAGCCAATAAAGCGATGAGCCCAGATCCAATAAAAAGACGTCCCACTCGCTTGTGATCGGCGGTTGTCAACCACGCCGATACCGACGAGGTCGACGCGTGTGCCTGCGAGTTCTGATGGGTTTCAATTAAAGACATTCGAGATAACTCGCTTCACGCGCAACGAGAGGAATTTGATATTCCTCGGGGGTCTCACAACAATTTCCAACTCTGATATTACTCACTTACTCCTGCTTAGACCGAAATCCCCGAACAACTTTGTATCACCGACATAGTTGAACCGCTGACATAGTTGAACCGCAAGACGTTTAGAAACCATGGCGCACAAATACATCGACCGCCATGGCGACGAAAAGCAAAGTCACATAAGTGATGGAAAAACCAAAGACGCGCATCGCCCGAGCTGTGCTCGGGTTCCGACTGAGATCGACCGTGCTGGCGATGAACGCCAGACCTAAAACGAGGGCCGAAACCCAATAAATCGGTCCCAAATTGGCTACTGGGCCCAAAGTGAGGGTGACGGCCGTTAAAAGTACGGTGTAGACCAGCATCTGGCGGATGGTCTGCTTCATCGGCACGACCGAAGGCATCATCGGCACTCCGGCAGCCTTATATTCATCGGAATGCTTGATCGCAAGGGCCCAAAAATGGGGTGGGGTCCACAGAAATATGGCTATGAACAGGATAAATGGCTCCCAAGCCAAAGAATTCTGCACTGCTGCCCAGCCCACAAGAACAGGTACGGCCCCCGCAGCGCCGCCAATGACGATGTTTTGCTTACTGGTGCGCTTTAACCACAAACTGTAGACAAAGACGTAAAACAGCGTGGCCGATAGCGCCAAAACAGCAGCCCAAAGGTTGGCCCCCACCCAAAGGACCGTAAAAGCGGCCACTTGTAGGGCTAATGCGAAAATCATGGCGTCCCGGGGGGAGATCAGACCGGTGACCAAAGGACGGGTTTTGGTGCGATCCATCAAAGCGTCAATATCACGATCAATCACCATATTGATGGCGTTTGCCCCGCCAGCGGCCAATGTCCCTCCCAATAAGGTCACAGCCACTAAGCCCCACGACGGCCAACCCTGTTCGGCAAGGACCATGGTCGGGACCGTCGTAATCAATAACAGTTCGACCACTCGCAACTTCATCAACACGATGTAGCCGCCAAAAACCGATGTCGGAGCCCGTCGGGCACCATGTGCAGATACCCCACCCGGCTTCAGCCGAGAAGGCACTACGGGGCGCGAACCAAGAGACATCAATAAAGAGCGTACGGGAGTGTGAATACATCAACCAACCGAGACAATGAAGGAGTGAAGATACATGGCGTGACTCTCGTCGCCGCAGCGCCGGCCACCAAGGAACGTACGGAGCTCGATGAGTCAATAGCACCCGATCATCCGTGGATCGTTTTGGTCTGGAATGACCCCATCAATCTCATGAGTTATGTCACTTTTGTGTTGCAGAAATTATTTGGCTACAACCTTGAAAAAGCCACTCAACTGATGCTTGATGTCCACGAAAAGGGCAAGGCCGTGGTGGCTAGCGGTCCTAAAGAAAAATCTGAAATGGATGTTTATCGGCTCCATGAACACGGTTTGTGGGCAACCATGGAGAAGGATTCGCTCTGATATGGCGCGTATTAAACCTCCTTTCGCAGCCACAAAAAAGGGCTTTTCTTTCAATCTCGGTCCCGAGGAGCGACATGTCGTGCGGCGCCTCATTGGTGAAGTTGGCGAACTTCTCAAAACCTCCGTCGCCGATGACCCAAAAATGGCGCGCCTCTTCCCCCCTGCCTACAGCGCCGATGAGGAGGCTGAAACGGAGTATCAACGACTGATGCGCGACGAATTGGTCGCCAGTCGTCTGCATTCCATTGCGCAAGTGGAGGAGTTTTTGGCAGACGATTCAGTGGGTCTGCTGACATTCGCCCAACTCGACGCCTTTTCAGCTTCCCTCAACAGCGTTCGCCTGGTTTTGGGCACCCTGCTAGGCGTTGGTGAAGCCGATGAGGATCTTGACGACGAAGATCCCCGAACAGACGAGTTGGCGTTATATAACTTTTTATCGTGGCTCTTAGAAAATGCGATCCAAGCCCTGATGGAATCGTCCGTCTAGGTGGAGACCGTCACCCATCCTGTTAGGGTTGCCACGCTCTCAATCGGACGAGTACCTAGCCCCCATCGTCTAGTGGCCTAGGACACCACCCTTTCAAGGTGGCGGCACGGGTTCGAATCCCGTTGGGGGTGCGAGACCGTTATTTCAACGGTTTAACATACAGTTAGGCAAGATCTAGTTCGTCAGTTTTAGTACATAGCCGAAATTGCAATAACCAAGACAAACGTTTTGGTCTCGTGGTGAAGTTGGAGTTCACGCCGGCCTGTCAAGCCGGAGGTCGCGGGTTCGAGTCCCGTCGGGACCGCCAGTGCGTGTGGGGAAACCCACAAGCACACGGTCGAGTAGCTCAGTCGGCAGAGCGTCCGCCTGAAAAGCGGAAGGTCACCGGATCGACGCCGGTCTCGACCACAACATGTTTAGACGCGATATCGAAGGTCTTCGGGCACTTGCTGTCTGCTTCGTAGTTCTCTTTCACGCCAAATTTCTTGGGTTCACTGGCGGATTTGTCGGAGTCGATGTTTTCTTTGTGGTGTCGGGTTTTCTGATCACAACTTTGTTGATCAGCGAACACTCATCAGTCGGCAAGATATCGCTCAAGAATTTTTATGCACGTCGTGCCCGTCGACTCCTGCCAGCATCTGCTCTGGTCATCGCCTTTACCGCCCTAGCAAGTCGGATCTGGCTCGAACCACTTCGACTCCGCAATATCGGCGCTGATGCTTTCGCCAGTGGCGGTTTCTTTTCGAACATTTTGTTTGGCATCCGCAGTACCGATTACTTGCAGGCCGGACAACCCCCATCACCGTTTCAACATTTTTGGTCACTATCGGTTGAAGAACAGTTTTACATTGTGTGGCCAGCACTGTTGATCTTGTTGCTTTGGAAGTCTCGTGATCAACATCTTCGGGCGATTGTCGCAATTGGATCTTTGAGCGTCCTCTCACTTTCGCTGAGCATTTGGCAAACCTCACATTCACAGCCGTGGGCGTTCTTCGGTTTGCACACTCGTGCATGGGAACTTGGTATTGGCGCGCTGGTGGCACTTTGTTGGAAGTACATCGAACGATTACCTCACATTTTTCGTGCCACGATCGGGTGGTTCGGACTTTCTGCGATCATCATCAGCGGTCTTTCGATCACTGAAAAAATGGCCTTTCCAGGCAAACTGGCGTTGCTGCCGGTATCTGCCACCGCTCTCGTCCTGATGGCAGGTCAACACACTCGTTGGGGTCCGCAATGCGTTCTTTCACTGAAGCCTCTGCAGTGGATCGGAGCTCGTTCTTATTCGATTTATTTGTGGCACTGGCCAATGCTGGTCATTGCCGAGTCACACGCAAATCGTTATTTGCGAGTGGATGAGCGATTAAGTGTGATCGCCCTTGCAGTGATTGCCGCATCACTCTCACACCACTATATAGAAAATCCAGTGCGTCATTCAGTTGCCCTTCAGGCAAAACCCCGACTTACGCTTATGACTGGTGGGGCGCTCATTCTGACAAGTCTTGGAGTCGGCTTACTACTGTGGACATCGCCTGTTGTTTTAAGTACCGATGTTATTGCCCAAGCTCCAGTAGCAATCACCACAACAACGACGGCCCAAGTCGTCTCCCCTAAAAGTACAACAACGATTGTCTCAACTATCCCCGATGGTCCTCCCCCATCCATTGTCAATGCAACGACCCCAATTGAAGCCGTCATTACTGGCGCATTCACCGATGCCGTACCAGCGAATCTTCAACCCTCATTGCGTGGTGCAACGGGGGACAAGCCAGAAATTTACGACAATGGCTGTCACGTCGGCTTGACTCAAGTAGAACCCAAGATTTGTGTCTACGGTGACGTTGCCTCAGATTTCACAGTTGCACTTTACGGCGACTCTCACGCTGCCCAGTGGTTTCCAGCCCTCAATCAAATCGCCATTGATCATCAATGGCGGCTCGTCATCCTTACCAAAATGGGATGCACCACAATTGATCTGATCACCGCCAATTCATTGGTTGGGCCGACGTATCCCGGCTGCCGACCATGGAGGGAGAAGGTTATTGAACGCTTTATCGCTGAAAATGTTCGCGTAGTTTTGATGACTAACTCAAATCGTTTGACCGATCCAGCGACCAACCAACCTTTTACCGATGCGATCGTCAAAGCTGGTTACGCAACATTGCTACCTATCTTACAAAACATGGGGATCAAGCCGATAGTAATAACCGATACTCCTTATCCAGGAACCGATGTACCCATTTGTTTGTCAAAGGCAATCAAGAATGTTGGCTCGTGTGCAGTCAGCCGCGACAAAGGAATTCGCGCGAATCGTCAACAAACCAGCATTGATGTCGCAGTCGAAAACGGTGCTCAGTATCTTGACATCAGCAACTGGGTCTGCTCACTTGATACATGTCCAGTGATTACCGGAAATATTTTGATGTATCGCGATTCGCATCACCTCACGACAACATATGTGCAATTCTTGACTCCTTTAATTGAGGAAGCAATCTCGCCCTATATTGACGGCGTGAGATCACGTATCAAAGTTTCTTGAGCCACAGTGGCCACGAGTATTCCGTCCTCGCTAAAAACATGGCCAATCACTAAACCGCGACTGTTGCCGATGGAGTGACAGGTGTAATCGTGCAAGTGCCAACGATCACTTTGAATGGGGCGATGGAACCAAATGGTGTGATCAAGGCTGGCACCAATGTAATTGCGCCTGCCTTCGGGTCGTAACGAAATGTCAGGGTGAGTACGCACTACCGCATCGCTTGGCAAATCATCACTGAGATAGGCAAAGGCACAACGATGTAACAGTTGGGCCCGCTTGTCATCAGGATTACCTAATTCTTCAGTGATCCGAAACCAAGCCATGGACCGTCCGCCGCCTTCGCGATGATCCTGCGGCACATCTGACTGTTCAATCCAGCGCCGATCAAAAACTTCGGACCACGCCGAATTCACGATTCCCTCAGGCGCAGGTACGCCGATGGGAAAGGCGATGGGTTGGGCATCGGCGGCTTCTTCAAAAATCTGAAAACTCGCTTCAAGATTTAAAATCGCACCGTTGCTCTGAGCGGCGACAACTCGCCGCGTGCTAAAACTTTTACCGTTTCGGATGCGATCAACTTCATAACGCACAGGCTCGGTGGTGTCACCCCGACGAATGAAATAAGCACGCACTGAATGGGGTTCCATGATTGGGTCCACAGTTTCAGCAGCGGCCCACAAGGCTTGAGCCACAATGTGACCTCCGTATAAGCCACCCCAGGGGTAATGCCTTCCGGCGCCGATGAAAGTGTCTGAACCATGAGGTTCAAGAGCGAAAAGTTGCTGCATTGTCACTGCTACAGACTACGACTATGGCTTCAAATTTCTATGTGCCGTAGCCGTAACCCAAGTCCAACGCCGTCAACATAGGTTCATAAGCGATTCCACGTTCGGCTGCCATTGCGGCACAGGTGCCCCCACGATCAACGACAACCGTAATAAAAATCGGTATTGCACCAAATGCAATCACAGCATCAACCGCTTCCATCAAGGACGTTCCGCGCGTCACCGTGTCCTCAGTGATGACCACCTTGTCGCCCGGCATCAGTGCACCAGCGATACGACCTGTGACTCCATGATCTTTGGCCTCTTTACGGACGCTAAAACTTCGTAGGTCCCTACCCCTGGTTGCAGCCACGGCGGCAATGCCATAGGCAACTGGATCAGCTCCCATGGTGAGCCCGCCAATGGCAACGACGTCGCCGGGGATAATTGATAACGCCACATCAGCCATCAGCAGAACACCATCGGCGCGACACGCTGTTTGTTTTGTGTCAAGAAACCACGAACTCTTCGCTCCCGATTTGAGAGTGAACGAACCAGTCTTGAGGGAGTGCTGCAGCACATGATCGCGCAACGCACGACGCGCCGGATCGAGAACTGGCAAGGACTGATAACTACTATCCATTACCTCACCCTAACTGAGCTAGATCGGACAGACGTCACGCTTCGCAGCCGTGTTTGTTTTGGTCGGTTACTTTCATCTGATTATAATTTAAGCCATGGCGGCACCAAAGACAGCAATGACAAAAACCCACAAAGCTGCATTGGCCACTGGCCGAGCAGAGGGCAGGATTGTACGTGACTACCTGGAAGCAGCGTTGCGTAATAAGCCAAAGCGCGGACGCAAGCGCACGCCGGACTCCATCAAGAAGCGCTTAGCGGAGATCGCCAGCGAATTCAACGACGCTAATGGAATCACACAATTGAAATTGACTCAAGAGCGTTTCAATTTGCTCGAAGAATTATCAGAAATGGTCAGCGGTCAGCAGATCGGGTCCTTGGAAAAGGCGTTCGTCAAAGTTGCTCGTGCATATAGCGAGCGCAATGGAATTTCTTATTCAGCCTGGCGCGAAATCGGCGTTGACCCAGCGGTGTTAAAAAAAGCCAATATCACTCGCTGAAATAGGGCATTTTCAGTTCTTGATGGCGTCAAGAGCTATGAACACCCGATCAATGTGGACCAAGGAGCGTTTGAGGTCAAAAGCCTCATCAAGCACCTTCTTGTCCACTCTTACGAGCCGACTGTCAGCCTCAAGTGTCTTTCGAAAATCAGTTGAATGCGCCCACGATGCTGCTGCTGCCTCTTGCACGATGCGATAAGCCTCATCACGACTCAGCCCAGACTGCACAAGGGCCAGTAAAACCGGTTGGCTGAAAACAAGTCCGTGACTGGAGTACAAGTTTTGTTTCATGCGCTCAGGTGACACTTGTAAGCCTTCAAGAAGTCGTCGAAGGCGATGTAAGACATAGTGCGCAAGCATTGATGAATCTGGAAGCACGATTCGCTCAACTGAACTATGCGAAATGTCTCGCTCGTGCCATAACGCCACATCTTGCATAGCGGCCTGAAGATTTCCGCGCAGTACCCGCGACAGACCAGTGATGGTTTCCGCAGAAATCGGATTGCGTTTATGAGGCATCGCCGATGAACCCTTTTGCCCAACTTTGAAACCCTCTTCAACTTCGCGAACCTCAGTCCGTTGTAGATGGCGCAATTCAACGGCAATCATTTCGCAGGTATTACCAACGGCGGCGCAGGCCCACATATATTCGGCATGTCGATCACGAGAAATCACTTGCGTTGCTGGCACTGCTCGCAAACCGAGAGCAGTTGCCACACTTTGTTCGACGCGAGGATCAATATTTGAATAGGTCCCCACCGCTCCAGACAACTTGCAGACAGCGATATTGTCTCGCGCTGCTTGTAAGCGACTGCGATCGCGATCGATCTGAAGTGCCCAAAGTGCGACCTTGGCACCAAAGGTCGTGGGTTCGGCGTGTACACCATGTGTCCGACCGATCATCACAGTGTCGCGATGAGCTTTGGCCAAGTTAGTCACCACGCGAAGTAACTTTGTCGAAGCATCAATCAATAGGTCGGCGGCGTCGCGCAACATCCAGCACCACGCGGTATCAACAATGTCACTTGAGGTCAGACCGTAATGGATCCATGAACTCGCACTTCCACCAATACGCGACTGCATCACATCAACGAATGCCGCCACATCATGATCTGTTACTTGCTCGCGTTGTAACACGTCTTCAATAAATTTTGCATCCACTTGGGGGGCAGCCGCGCGACACGCTGCCGCATCAACTGCTGGCACGGTTCCTAAAACACTGTGCGCTTCTGTCGCCAGCAACTCAATTTCAACCCAACGACCAAAGCGTGATTCGTCTGCGAATATTGATTCCATTTCTGGGAGGGCGTAGCGAGGGATCATGATTTTCCTCCAAAAATTGAAGCTGGCGTCCAGTCCAGAACGTCATCACGTTCGGGGCCTACCCCAATGATATGAATCGGTACGCCCGACTGTTGCTCAACAACGGTGATAAAGGCTTTCGCCTCCGCTGGCAGGTCATCAACACTGCGGCAGGAACGAAGTTCTGTTTTCCAACCGGGCAAAGTCACGTAATCGGGAATCACCTGAGCCAAAACCTCACTGCGATCGGGATATCCATGAACAAGCTCGCCGTCAATGCGATATCCAGTACACACTTTCACTTCATCGAAAGTGTCCAGCACATCAAGTTTCGTCAGCGCCAATTCTGTCAGTGAGTTCACACGCACCGCATGACGCAACATCACACAATCAACCCAACCCGTGCGACGCCGCCGACCAGTCACGGTGCCAAACTCGCGACCGATGTCCACCAATTTTTCGCCAATCTCTCCCAGTGTTTCAGTGGGGAAGGGTCCCGAGCCAACGCGAGTTGTGTAGGCCTTGGTGATGCCGATGATTCGATCCAATAAGCGGGGACCAAGACCAGAACCGACGCTTGCGCCACCAGCAGTGGGATTTGACGAGGTCACAAAAGGATAGGTGCCGTGATCTAAATCTAGGAAAGTTGCTTGGGCGCCTTCCAACAAAACATCTTGACCGTCTTCAACTGCGTCGTGCAGCAGACCAATGGTGTCGGCGATGTACGGCTGTAGTCGTTTTGCGAACACGACAAACTGCTCCACAATGGCTTCGACATCAAGTCGCTCACCACCTGCATGGATGACTTCGTCATTTTCAATCAGCGCTCGCTGACGAACCTGTTCAGCAAACGAAATGAGATCGACGCAAGCGCCAACGCGAATGCCGACCCGACGAGCCTTGTCGGCGTACGCCGGTCCAATACCTTTGAGCGTCGTACCAATCTTGTTCTCACCAAGGTTGCCTTCAGAGATGGCATCGAAAGATTGGTGCCAAGGAAAAATGAGGTGTGCCTGACTTGAAACTTTAAGTTTGGCGCAGGAAATCCCTCGCGACTCAAGACGATCGATCTCGGCAAACAGAGTCGGCATGTCCACAACCACACCATTGCCGATCACGGGAGTCACATGGTCATAGAGCACACCTGACGGAATCAACTGCAGGGCGTACTTCTCAGTACCGACGACGACTGTGTGGCCGGCGTTGTGTCCACCTTGATACCGCGCCACGACAGAGGTTTCACGGGCAAGTAGGTCAATGACCTTGGCTTTGCCTTCATCACCCCACTGGGCTCCGACGACGACTGTTACTGACATGACACGCTCCTAAAAAATGGGGGGAACGTAACGACACCCTAGTTGCTCGTCAAGACGTCAGCACGATCTGGTTGTCAATTGCGTCCACAATGATTGCACCGTCTTCGCCGACTTTGCCCTCAAGGATCAGGACAGATGCACGGTCACCGATCTCGCGCTGAATGACTCGTTTGAGCGGACGAGCACCGAAATCAGGATCAAACCCAACGGCGGCAAGTAATGCCACAGCTGCTGGGGTGACCTCTAGCGAGATTCGCCGAGCCAAAAGTCTCTCGCGGAGATTTTCAAGTTGAATCATTACGATGTGCGCCAAGTCATCTTGGGTCAAAGAGCGGAAGCGAATAATTTCGTCGATGCGGTTGATGAACTCGGGTTTGAAAAAACCTTGTGGTTCCCCCAGCAAGTTTGAGGTCATCACAATCACAGTATTGGTGAAGTCCACCGTCCGACCATGACCATCGGTCAGACGACCGTCGTCAAGTACCTGTAACAGAATATTGAAGACATCGGGATGTGCCTTCTCAATCTCATCCAACAGCACGACGGTGTATCCACGACGGCGCACCGCCTCAGTGAGTTGTCCACCTTCGTCATATCCGACATATCCAGGAGGAGCACCGACTAAACGTGACACCGAATGCTTCTCCGTGTACTCACCCATGTCGATACGCACCATGGCGCGCTCATCATCAAACAGAAATTCAGCTACCGCTCTCGCCAACTCGGTCTTGCCAACACCAGTTGGACCAAGAAAAAGAAATGAGCCGATTGGTCGAAGGGGATCGGATAATCCAGCACGGCTCCGACGAATTGCATTCGATACAGCGGCCACCGCTTCGTCTTGACCGATAATCCGGCGGTGTAACAAAGATTCGAGATTGACTAGTTTGGCCATCTCACTCTCAAGTAAGCGCGTCACGGGAACTCCCGTTGATTTGCTCACCACCTCAGCGATATCTTCCGCATCAACTTCTTCTTTAAGCATTCGATTGTCGGTCTGAAGAAGATCGAGGTGCCCTGTGGCTTCATTGATACGGCGCTCAATTTCAGGGATACGCCCATAACTGATCTCAGATTTCTTTTGTAGATCAGTTTCGTATTCGACATTAATCTTGAGTTGTTCAAGTTCTTCCTTGAGATGACGAATGGCCGCAATGGCATCTTTTTCTTGCTGCCAATGCTCACGCATGATCCCTGCGTCATTAGTAAGAAGTTTCAATTCATCCTCAATAACCGCGAGGCGATCCCGAGACGCCGAGTCAGTTTCTTTTTCCAACGCCAACTTTTCAATCTCAAGTTGCATGATTCGTCGTTCCACAACATCAATCTCTGTTGGGAGCGAGTCAATTTCAATACGCAATTTACTTGCAGCCTCGTCGACAAGGTCAATTGCTTTATCAGGCAGAAAGCGACTCGTGATGTAACGATCTGAAAGAACCGCCGCGCTGATCAATGCCGAATCTTGAATCCGCACACCGTGATGAACTTCATAACGCTCCTTGAGGCCACGCAGAATTGCAATCGTGTCTTCGACGGTTGGCTCTCCGACATACACCTGCTGGAATCGCCGTTCTAAGGCGGGATCCTTTTCAACATATTTGCGATACTCATCGAGAGTGGTGGCGCCAATCATGCGCAGTTCGCCTCGCGCCAACATCGGCTTAATCATGTTGCCGGCATCCATCGCCCCTTCGGCTCCACCGGCACCAACAATGGTGTGCAATTCATCAACGAAGGTGATGACTTCGCCTTGTGAATCCGCAATCTCTTTCAGTACCGCCTTGAGACGCTCCTCAAACTCACCACGATATTTTGTGCCAGCAATCAGACTGGCAATATCCAGGGCAATGAGACTCTTATTCTTCAGACCCTCGGGCACATCACCCTCAGCGATGCGGCGCGCAAGTCCTTCAACGATGGCAGTCTTACCCACACCTGATTCGCCAATGAGTACCGGATTATTTTTCGTTCGGCGACTTAAGACCTGTATCACTCGACGAATTTCCTCATCGCGTCCGATGACTGGATCAATTTTTCCATCGCGAGCTCGTTGAATCAGATCCTGACCGTATTTTTGCAAGGCCTGAAAGTTTTCCTCTGGGTTCTGCGAGGTCACTCGATGATTGCCACGCACTTCACGCAGTGCCTGTAGGAGTTCTTCACTACCTATGTCAAGACGCCCGTTCATCGCCGCTAGTAGATGCTCAACAGAAAGAAAATCATCTTTGAAATCTTTTTGATACTTTTCTGCATTCTCAAGAACATTGCTAAGTTCACGATTCATTCGCGGTTCAGCACCGCCATACGCTTTTGGAAGTTTGGCGACTTTTTCTTCGGCGCCGTTGCGCACCATCAGTGGGGCCAAACCTAACTTGGCTAAAACAGCGGGAACAATCGTGTCCTGCTGACTGACGACAGCAATCAAGAGATGATCAGGGGTAATTTCAGGATTGGATAACGATTGCGCGTGATCAACAGCGGCAGCAATCGCTTCTTGAGTTTTCAGGGTCCAATTTTTTGGGTTCAAAGCCATAACTGTCATCTCCTCAAGACGTCACTGATTGCAGCCAATGCACGGCCGCCTCGGTGAGTTCTGTCGTTCGTTTGTAATCACGCACATCATCAGGAAGATTCGCCAGAGCATCAGCCAGTCGATGCGCGTCATTGGGCCGATCAACTAAATGTGAAAGTGGGCGGACATATGTGCGGATAGTGAAAAGGACACAGTTGGTGCGCGGGAATCGCCTGATTGTCTCCCTCTCAACTCGTAAAAACAATCGATCACCCGCCGTCGGATCCCCGACAGCAGGCACTAACGGTGCCTCAACGGCCGTTCCATCAACCGCTTGATATAACTCATCGGTGTCAAGAACTCCCCAGCCCGTGCGCCAAAAAGATTTCTCTGGCTTCAAGCGACTAAAAAATGAATCAATGGGATCTTGTAGTTGATCATTCAGGCGATCCACTGGAGCATGTACCTCACTCATCGTCAGACCTAGTTTCGAAGTGAGGTCCCAACGATTGGGGAAGGCCACGCTTCCAGCACCGAATACCAACTGCCCATCACGCTCAACCAGCAAAGCTAAGTCCTCTTGAATGAGGCGTCCGCAGATAATCAATGGATGTTCGCGCCATTGACCGGTGCTATCGGGAGACACCGTCAAGCGCTCGTGACGATGATGATTGACGATCTCATTTCCCTCACGGCTGAACCAATCGGGACGAGTGCTGATCAGAAAATCCACTAAGTTTTCCAAAACTTCACTGGCTTCGTCCTCGCTCCCTGCAATGTTGGCATTGACAGTTGCGGGATGTTGTGCGAAAAGTAATTTCTTGGCATCTATTTCATGGTCGTAATCATCACCAAACTCAATCCAATGTTGAAGATCAAGCGGGCGCAAAGCCAAGCGCCAACGGAAGGCTCCCGCGAGGTAAGGCTGATAATCAGGTTGATCGGTCATCATCAGCGATACTTTTTAGTCACGCCGCAAAACTGGCGCTATCCGTCCATAAACCGTAACGGCCTGATGCAAGGGCACGATGTTGGCTTGCGAGGGCGCATGAGATGATCGTTGCTCCACAGCGTTGATGGCCTGAGTAGCTAGGAGTCGCAATTGATCAACCTCATTGCGCAAGCGCACAACCTCAGACTCCAGGAACATCACTCGGCGAATACCTTCAACATTCATTCCTTCTGCGGTAAGTTCAGCGATGCGACGCAGGCGAGCAATATCTACTTCGCTGTATCGACGATTACCGCCTTGGGTGCGCGCTGGTTGTAGGAGACCACGGCGCTCATAGATGCGCAGAGTTTGCGGATGCATACCCGCTAGTTGAGCAGCTATGGAAATCACGTAAATGGAGTGTTCATTGTTTTGCTGACTCATGAATACCTCACTGACTGTTGTGGAGATTTTCTCTCGGTTGTGAAGCAGCGATGAGTGCGAGCGCTTCAATGGCGGAGCGTTCGTCATCTGAGGGTGAAGTCGGTACGACAACTTCAACAGTGACAATCATGTCCCCCTGATGCTTAGCCGTTTTGATGCCTCGTCCTTTGACACGATGACGAGATCCACTTTGAGTACCCGCCTTGATCCGGAGAGTAACTTTTTCACCCAACAAAGTTGGCACATCAATATCGGCGCCCAGAACTGCCTCGGGGTAGGTAATCGGAACACGCACCGTCAAGTTGTCGCCGTCGCGACCGAAGAGCGAACTCGTACCGACATGACAGATGACAAACAGATCGCCACTCGGACCTCCATTGCGACCAGGTGTGCCCTTGCCGAGGAGACGAATACGTTGGCCGTCGGCGATTCCCGCGGGTACGCGGACCTTGACTTCGCGATTGCGTTTTTCAATACCTGTACCGCGACAAGTTCCACAAGGCGTTTCAACAATGTTGCCTCTTCCACCACAACGCGGACATGGTGAGGCGAAGGAGAAGACTCCTTGGTTGTCGTCAACTTGACCTCGCCCGCCACATTGTCCACATGACTTTGCAGTGGTGCCGGGGCGCGCCCCCGAACCGCTACACGTTTCACATCGCGCATCACTGGTGAGATACACGCTTGTGGTTACACCAACAATGGCATCATTGAATTCCAAGGTGAGTGAAGTTTCAAGATCGGATCCACGCCGAGGACCAACTCCCGCTCCGCCGCGCGAGCGTCCGCCAGAAAACATCTGAAATAGGTCATTGAATGAACTCGAATCACCGCCAGCAGAAAAATGATTCCCGCCTAGTCCACCGCCCATAGGACCCAGTCGACGCACCTCATCATATTCACGACGCTTTTTTTCATCCGATAAGACATCGTAGGCAGTCGAAATTTCTTTGAACCGCTCTTCGGCTGCGGCGTCACCGG
>CALGTP010000285.1 GCA_937902105.1 uncultured Actinomycetes bacterium | reverse complement strand
GCCGTGAACTCTGCTGGTCGCGGAGCAGCGAGTACAGCGAAGAGCATTAAAGCCAGTTGAACCCATTGGTGGAATGCAGTCGGTTCAAAAGGCTGCATTTCACCTGTTCACAAGGTTTTTTTCAGGCATCCACCACCCTGTGCCAAACGTCTCATAAGTTGTCGTTTGCCGCCGCAAGACGGCACTACTGAAGGAGAAAATATGTATACAGTTGCAATTCTGATTGCTATGGCAGTCCTGCTTGAAGCAGTGATGACAGTACTTCATTCCGTCCTGAATACCGCCGGTCTCGGCGACACCATCAAGAAGCTCCCGATCATCGGAGCGAACCTCACACTGGGTATTTCGATCCTCATCGTGTGGTTGCTTGAGGCGTATCCATTGAGCACCTGGGGTGCCTCATGGGCTGACGACTGGAAGAACATCGTCGTTAACGGAGCCGTCATTTGCGGCATGATTCCGCTCAAGGACGCAGTGTTTGGTGCAATTTCAAAGGGCATGCGGGCGTAAGCCCTCACCCACAGTTTTAACTACTTAGACGCAGGGGTCGGCTCACGGGAAACCGGAAACCGGCCCCTGTTTCGCGTCCCATGTCAGTGCATCGAGCAGATATGACCAACGCTCGGATCAACTCGTCCAGCCAGCAATTCTTGGAATAAGGCTTCAACGCCAGACGGTCCAGAAGTCGGAGCAACCTGTAACCACGGTGCAGTCCCTTCCGAGAAACGGTTCCACGCTTCACTTACCCGCTGATCAAGTCCTGCGCGACCCCACTCTTTATTTCGTAGGGCGATTTGGGTCGGGGCGAAAAAGGGCTGAGGTTTGGGGCCAGCCAGCGACCTCCCAGGGACTCGGGCTCGAGCATCCCAATGTGTTCCGCCGACCGCCAGGCTGTACGCCAAATCATCTCCATAATGCTCATGCACTCCCCAGGTCACAGCACTATCTCCGGCGACGTCGACATAGGCGCAGATATCAGCCGCAGTCCCAGAAGGTAAATCGCTCATCATGTCGTACGTCACCACTCTGTGAAAACAGTCCAAGGACCGAACAAAATCAGCATTTTTTGATGATGTCAACCCAACAACGCTGACTCCGGGACGGCGTGCCAAAAGATGCGCCGATCCGATAGCGGTCTTGCTTGAAGCGCTGGAAATCACCACCGATGCAACGCTATTGGGATCGCTTTCCAGCACATTTTGCCCCAGGACATCATCCACCATGAACGAAGTCATAAATAATGGCCACAGCACCATCTGCTGAGCCTCACGGTCGGGGTGATAAATCGGATCTTCATCAGTGAATACGTAGCGGTTGTAAGCCGCTGCCATAGGTGCACGATGCTCCGACATATCCACAAAACTCCGCTCGTCAAGACGGCCTGCCTTGACAATGAATTGATTACTCATCGGGAGAAAGCCGTAGATTCGCCGCCCGAGTGGCAGGTCTGGCACACGAGTTTCAATGACCTCGGCAAAGCCCCACACAGGAATCCGCCCCCAAGGAGTCTCGGCATCTGGTGCTCCCGGAAAAAAATTCCAATATCCCATTGCGTCGCCGAATACGCCGTAGGTGATGTTGTTGCTTGTCAGCGCAAAGGCCTCGACGCGCAGTCGAACCTCGCCATCTTGAAGTGCAACTTCAGGCTCAGAGTGGATGCGCGATTTACTGATGTGCCGACGATCAACTTCAATAGTGGTAACAGACATCGCAGTAGTATTCCACACACTAGGCGGTGTCGGGGCGGCGCTCACGTGCTGCGGGCATCCAGTTCGGACCAGCAGTTGCGTCAATGCGTCCCAGCAACCTTTCACCAATGGGTTCAATGAGATGCAAGAACCGTTCTGTGTTTTCCAAACCAAACAGTTCCCATGCCCGCTGGCAGATTTCATTGGTGCGTTCTTCGATCAGTTCACGTACCGCTAGTCCCGCCGTGGAAACAACTCCATTGTCAGCCAGACCTCTTTTTTCAAGATCGGCAAAAGCATGCGTGATCGCATCGGCATCGGCTCCGCGACTCTGAGCGATCCACCCGCCGTAGTTGAGATGGGCATCATGCAAGATTCCAGCCTGGACGCGTGAAATATCCTCCGAAGTCAGAACGGCGAAGTGAGTGTCGCCGCGCCATTCTCTGATGCAGTTCACGGCCAACCACGCCGAAACCAAAGGATCCTCATCTCGTGGGGCTTGACGATGCGCAGCGAAGCACACTCTCCCCGATTCAGGGAGGGCCTCGGCGACTCGCCACAGATCTGTCTCAAGGGCAGCGAGACCTTCGCAAATTTCGGGCACATACTGACGCAAGCCCTCGCCTACTGCTTGATTACGAGCCGCGAAAATCTCTTGCCACGATGTGTGCTGATTCGCCAAAGTCAACGCGAACTCAATGAAATCAGCCCTAATCGAATAAAAGGCAGCGGATACAGCCTGATGCCCAGCGGGCAACAAGGGGGCTCCGCGACTCGTCACGTAATACCCGACACCATTGGGTATCCCCAGCCTCGTATATAACTCAATCGCTCGAGGATCCCAATAGATCCAGCCAATAAGACGGTGCGATGCGAATGCACTTCGCCGAGTGAGTTCCGTCCAATCTGATGTCACCCAATAAGCATGACATAGAGAGCGCTATATCAAGTCGTCTGAACCTTGCGCTTGCGAATCTTGGCAATGCCCTTTTGGCTGGCCAAGGAAACTGCAATGATCAGCGTCGTACCTTGGAACATCGGGTTCACCCAATACGAGTCAGTTCCAACAACAAGTTGCAGACCCTTGATACCGAAGGCCAAGGCATACAGAGCAATGAATGTTCCGGCCACATTTGGGCGACCCTTCAGTTGTGACGCACCAAAGAACACTGCGGCGATTGCTGGGAACAAATAGTTGGGGCCGGTCGCTGCGGTGAACAAGCCGACCTTCGCACTAAAGACAATGCCCGCAACACCTGCCAAGAAAGACGAGGCGATCAGCGAACCCCAGACCATGCGGTCCGTCTTTACCCCAGCCAAACGCGCCGCCTCTGGGTTGCCACCAGTGGCATAAATGAAACGTCCGACTGGGGTGTGTTCCAGGACATACCAGATGATGATCCCTGCCACGGCGAGGTAGAAAAAGACCACGGGGATCCCGAAATATTGATTGCGACCGAATTTCTCAAAGGTGTCAGAGAATGTACCAGTGATCTGGCGATTGAAGGAAATCTTCAACACAACTGCACTGATCACTTGTCCCAAGCCCAGCGTGGCAATAAATGAGTTGACCTTCAGTTTGACCACAATAAACCCAGAAACAACACCAATCAAGGTACACACCACAAGGGTGACAACCGCTGCCACACCCACTGGCATATTAAATGAGCGCGATTTCTCATCGGACAAGAAACACATCGTCACAACCGACATTGACATCACAGCACCGATTGACAAGTCAAATGTTGCTGCACAGAACGGAACCAGGAAGGCCAAGGCCAAAATACCAGTGCTGACATTTTCACCCAAGACCAACTTGGCGCTCGTCATGCTTAAAAAGGTGTCAGGTTTCCATAATCCAAAAATGATCATGAACGCTCCCCAAAGATAAAGAGCGCTAAAGCGATCCAACCCGAGACGGTTCAATAAAGATCTTTGCGGGGTGGCTAAGACCCCTGATTCACTAGTCGACATATGTCTTCCTTTCACTTCACATTTTGTTTGAGACGAATTTCAATCATTAATTGCTTGCCAGGCTTGAGCCCGCCAGCAAAACCTTGTCAATAGTTTGAGCCATTGCTCCTCCACCGCGCACAATCGTGTCCACGATCTGACCACGGTGCATCACAATGACGCGGTCACAGAGACGGGCTAACTCAGCAGAGTCCGTCGAGGCGATCAGCACAGCCGAACCGGTCGCCGCTGCTGCATCAACGAAAGCATGAATCTCTTCTTTGGCTCCGATATCGACGCCTTGCGTGGGTTCATCAAGCAACAACACTTTTGGATCTAAGCGAAAACTCCGTGCCATCATCACTTTTTGTTGGTTGCCCCCCGACAAGGTTGAAATTGGCGCCTCACTACTGGTCGTCACGACCGAAAGCTGCGAAATCCAATCCTGAGTTTCAGCACGTTCTTTTTTGTGGTTAAGTCGCAACCCCGTCTTATTACGAGCCACATTGGCGATCGTTGTATTTGAACGCACGCTCATCATCGAGATGATGCCATTGCGTAAGCGATCAGCCGGTACGAAAGCAAGTCCCGCGGCGATAGCCGCACTCGGCTTACCTGCACGAATTGTTGCTCCATCGATCGAGACATCTCCGAGACGCTCCATCGCTCCCGACAACATCGGAATCAATGTGTCTCGCCCCGAACCAGTGAGGCCCGCTACTCCTAAAACCTCTCCCGGGCGAACTTCAAGACTGACATCGTTCATCCCTAGACCCCATAAATCTGTAACCCGTAAGCGCGGTTCAAGGCTTTGATCAATGGATCGATTAACTGTCGCCGCAGTCACTTTGCGACCGACGATCAACTCAATCAAAGAAGACATGTCCAACTCACGAGCTTCAACCGTGGCAACGACCTTGGCGTCACGTAAAACGGTGACTCGATCAGCGATTTCAAAAACTTCCTCAAGGTGATGCGAGACAAAGATGATTGCGATGCCACGAGCTTTCAGACGACGAATGGCATTGAAAAGTCTGTCCACATCTGCCCCTGGCAAGGAAGCCGTCGGTTCATCAAGGACCAAAATCGAAATATTCTGCTCGGATTCTTGTAACGCCCGAGCAATCGCCACACCTGTTCGTGCGGCGCCGCCGAGCGCGGCAACCGGAACGCGAACATCAATATCAAAGCCAAGATCGAGCAGAGCTTGTTTGGTCTTCAGTGTTTCTTTCTTCCAGTTGATGCGTCGGCCAAAACCAGTTCGATAGCCAAAACCAAGAGCCAGGTTCTCAACCGCGCTCACGGCCTCTACGAGACCCAGATCTTGATGCACGAAACGGATACCTGCACGATGGGCTGCCGCGGCATCCCCGATATTGAAGACCTCATCGCGCATCGTGACGTTATGACCGGGATCTGGCTGGTGAAAACCTGCAAGTACTTTGATCAGGGTCGACTTACCGGATCCGTTCTGACCCACCAGGGCATGAACTTCACCCTCTTCCACGTCAAAAGTCGCATCTTGTAGGGCGACCTGACCTGGAAAGGACTTCGAGAGCGACCAAATATGAAGAATTTTTGCCATTTTTCTTTGCTTTCCCCCCGAATTGTGCATGCGAAACTTTCGCTAATTCGCAAACCCTACTTAATTTACTATATGATCAATTCGCTCTGATCACCAAACTAATCGTGAAAAGTGGTGAGAGCGACCCAGATTGGAATCCTTCCAGTCGACCATCACCAATTAAAAGGGGAAACAATGCGTAAAGGAACTCATAGAGTTGCCGCTGCCATTTTTGCTTTGGGCTTGATCGCTGCTGCTTGCGGTAGCGATGACCCGGGCACGGATGCACCAACCACAAAAGCACCAAGCACCGATGCACCAAGCACCGATGCACCAATGGATGATGCTGCCGCTGAAACTGCTGCCGCACAGGCACTCGTCGACACCTACATGACCATACCGACAGAAATCGGCGTCAGTGTTGGACCATCCACTGCAGTACCGACCGGCAAAAAAGTTGCTTGGCTCGCCTGCGAACTCCCAAGTTGCGCCGAAGTTGGCGAAGACTGGGGCAAAATCACTGATGCTCTCGGCTGGGAACTGAAGACGATCAACGTTGAAAGTGGAAGTCCAGGAGCAGGCGTGCAAGAGGCCATTGACTGGGGCGCAAACTACATCGCGATCTCTGGCTCACCTGTTGCTACATTCGCCGAGCAGTTTGATGCAGCCGTAGCCGCTGGTATCAAGTTCGCTTTCGCCTACAACGGTGAAGCGCCAACGGACGGCATTTTGACATCTATCAGTGGCAACGATGCTGTTTATGCTGCTGGAGCAAGAATGGCTAACTACATCATCGCTGACAGTGGCGCTGCCGCCAATGTGTTGATGGTCAACATTCAACTCTTCCCTGTGCTCGTCGCAGAAGAAGAGGGCATGAGGGACACTTTCGCCGCCGGTTGCGCCGCTTGTACGTTTGACGTACTGCCGGTTCAAATCGCTGACATTGGTGTCAACATTCCAAGCTTGGTGGCTTCGTTCCTCCAAGAGAACCCAGAGACAAACTACGTTTCCTATGCCTTCTCGGCTTTGCCGATTGCTGTAACAGCAGGCCTCGAGGCTGCTGGCGTACCCTTGCCAAAACAGGTTGGAGTCGACTTTGACTTGACCGGTTTGAGCGAGATTGTAGATGGAACTCACACGGCTTGGACTTCGAACCCGAAGGCCTACTCCGGATGGGTCATGGCACACGCCATGGTTCTTGATGCAGTCGGCGACGAGTTCACCGAGCGTGCCTCTGGCGAAGAATTGCCAAACTTCATCTTGGACGACGCAACAGTCGCACAAGAGATCATTGACAGCAGTCCATTGAGCAACTGGAAGGGACCAGAAGGCTTCGCCGAACAGTTCCTCGCTCTTTGGGGCGTTGCCTGATTTAGTTAGTACTCCACCGCAAGGTGTGTAAAGGGGCGGGTGCGAAAGCACCCGCCCCTTTCGCGTCCCTACTGCGCGACCACCACATCAGCGCATATAGTGTCAGCCATGGTGTCAAAAAAATTTGTCTATGCCTGCGCTCTTGCCTTGGCTCTCTCCTCTTGTTCATCTGATAGTTCGTCATCTCCCACGATGGTGACAGATGTGAGTACGACGTCGAGCAGCACTCCTGCGGTCACAACAACCATTAATCCGGCATCACTCAATATGCGCGGGAAACGCTATTGCGAAATCTTGTTGTTGAATCTTGAGAGCGACGGCATTCACGCTGAAGTTTTCAATACTTATCCCCTCAACGATTGCCCGCAAGCGCAATGGGAAGCCATTGATACTGCTGCTGTCGCCAAAGACGAAGGCGTTGTCTTTGCCTCGCCCAATGGACCGCGCTATTGGGCCATGGATTCAGTTGTGAAGTCAGATATGACCGAAGTCTTTATGAAGACCTTCGGCACTCTGGAAATGAACCGCTACGCCAGCGTGTACGTCGGCACCTCACCAGCGGATCTCGTGCTGCCGTATAACCCGCATGCTGTTAATCGCAAAGCAGCATTCACTTTCAACGCTGGCTCAACAGTCTTTATGTTGCACGATGCCGAGGGCAAAACGTATGTGATGCAAAGTTGGAGTCAACAGATTGATCCACAACTCATGGAAGAGGATCTCTACACCCTCAACGACCGCCTGCAGATTCCCGATGGTTGGACCTACGACTACAAAACATTAGACGAAGACTTCATTGTTGAAACTCGCGCCGAAGATGCACAAGTTTTAGGCGACGACTTGCACAACACTTATTCATATGTTGTGACCGCCCCCTGAGCAACCCCAACTGAGACCAAGCCGGCGCCAAACAAAAAGTCCCAGGCCTGTGACCTGGGACTGTGTACGTGGAGCTGAGGGGAATTGAACCCCTGACCTCTTGCATGCCATGCAAGCGCTCTGCCAACTGAGCTACAGCCCCTTGCGGGACATGGCAACGATACCAAGTAACGGCGCCTCGCTGAAACCCGCTCAGCAATACTTCGTGGTCTTGCAGATATCAAGCGCGCCATTCCAGGCGCGGCACATCTTTGTATAAGCGCTCAATTTCGTAGAACTCTCTTGTCTCATCGAGGAAGATATGGACGATGACATCGCCGTAGTCCAGTAGCACCCACGACTGCTCACGATGGCCTTCAGTGCGACCCGGTGAACGACCGCACACTTCGCGAATCCGATCCTCGATCTCAATTGCCACAGCACGTACTAATCGTGGGTTTGAAGCACCAGTCACGACGAAGAGCTCGGTGATCGTGAGAACATTGCCGACGGATAACACAATGGTGTTCGTGGCCTGCTTATCATCAGCGGCACGAGCCGCTATACAAGCCAACTCGAAAGTTTCTGGTCTGACCGAATCATCACTATCAGAAGAAGATGTTTGTTTCGGAGTAATCGCCATTATGGAGTCGTTTCTGTTGGTGGAGCATCAGTCGTTGGAGCGACTAGATCTTGCGGATCAATACTTGGATCTGGTTTGGCGCCGTCACTCATGAACGTCACAAATGAGTCGCCAAGCACGATCTGTATATCGACGCCATCCACCCGTTCGGTGGCTTTTTCAAAAACGACATCACCCAACATAGTGCTCAATGGCTCGGCAATAGCACGATCCATCTCATCGGAATACTTAATGATCGTCACCGGGGGCGGCACCGAAGCCACCACGCGGACCAAAACGACGTTCGTTCCCATATACAAAATACGAAATACCGAGTCTTGAGTGATGGTGGAGTCGTCAAATGGGCTATCAACCTGCACAGTCAGAGTGGGTAACACGGCGACCATCGCACTCGGCGCCACACTGGCCATCACCATCACTACCTCACCAGCGTTATAGCGGTAGACATCAATATCTTTGGGGTTGCGTTCAGCATCAATGATGCGTTCGGTATCAATCTGCCAAATGTTGATCGGTCCAGCGAACAAAGCCGACATAAATGCAGGCATATCTGCGGGCGATTGCGCCCCCACATCGGGGATCACCACGGCGGGGACTGCTCCTGGTCTGCCACTACCAACTGCTGCTGAGATGCCCTCCCAAGTCGCTTTGATACTTGGGTAGCGCCCAGCCTCATCAACGGAAATATCGCGCGCCGCCAAGACCGCCGACATCTCCATTGGAGTCAGATCAACTGACCCTTTCTTGGCGATCACATCAGAAATTTTTGACTCTGTGTCCGTCACGTCAGTACTAAATGTGGCGTTCACAGTCCCAACGCGCGCCAGCAGTTCGGCGGTCCCATCAACACCGTTGACGGCGATTTGCTCAATCTGACTATTCGTCATCGCCTCAACCGCATTCTGCAATGCCTCAACCCCATCTGAACCGTAGACATCAGCGAGGCGTTGAGGTTTACCCACGGGCCCGCCTCCCACGAGGGCACCCACGGGGATCACCATCACGGTTCCGCCCGCACCTTCGGGCGTGAGCGCCATCACCGTCAAGGAGGTCAAGAAATTCTCCTCATCAGTGACCGCGAAAATCGCTGTCGGAGTCAGAGGGACCGCTCGCGACGGCAAGGAAATAACACCCTGGGCAGCGTTTGAATCACGAATTGCACGCCAGGCGATGATCCCTGTTATCGGCAACAATGCCAACACGATTAAGCCTGCGCCAAAGTTCAACATTGTTTGGTGACGACGCTGTTGCAACAAACCATTCATGAGTTCACCTTGAGCGATTCTCCGTACAAATTCCGTTGGCTGATGACATCAAGAACTGGCTGCGTCACCAAATAATCGAGTGGTCGTCCGTCAGTGAAACGTGAACGAAGATCAGTGCTTGATACCTCGAGTCGTGGAACTTCAACTCGCACCCACGCAATATCTTTTGACAAAGCAACTGGCGCACCAGGACGATCAACGACAACAACTTGACTCAAACGCAAAACATCCTCGTAGCGCTCCCATGTTGTAAGTCCACTGGCTGCATCATCGCCCACGATCGTAAAAAATTCACCTTCAAGATATTCATCATGCAGTGCAGTCAAAGTGTCCGCCGTAAAACTGGGACCGCCATGTTCAATCTCCCACCCACCAGCGATCAAGCCAGGCACAGTGGCCACGGCAGCTTGAACCATCGCTAAACGGTCGGCTGCCGGAGTGATGATTCGCGAATGCTCTTTTTGCCAGGGCACATTAGCCACCATCAAGATCACTAGGTCCAGCCTCAGCGCCGACATGACATTGACAGCCGTGACTAAATGACCAACGTGGGGAGGGTCAAAAGTGCCGCCGAAGAGCCCAATTCGAGGTTTGCCCGAAACCGGAGAGGCCAAAGAAATATCCACCCTGTGAGTCTATGGGCGCACACATCAGGCTGGTCAGGTCGTTTATCACTAAGGAAATACCGATTGATCTGCGACTATTCAAGATTTTCAAAGAAATAATCGCTTTTCCTCAGAGAATTTACTCAAGGAGAGGACCCTAGATACCGAAGAATTAAACGACAATAAGTGCCATAAAAACCCTCCGACTCTATACAACCCCAAATTCCTGTGATAACCTCATGACTCCTTCTCGAGACCATTTTCCCCCCCAGCAATACCGGTCTCGTCACAAGTTGTCAGCCCGAGTACCCCCCGTTTTCCATAATCCACGAAGCCCTGTTTGCCTTGTGCCCCAAATCGGTTACGCCGATTCTCCCGGGCTACTGCTCACAGAGTTGAAGTGCACAAACCACGAACAGAGACAAACATTATGAATGATTCAATCGGCATCTATCTCAACGACATCGGCAAGGTTCCTTTGCTGACCGCTGAAGACGAGCGCGTCCTTTCACGTGCCATCGAAAAAGGTCGTGAAGCTGCCGGCAAGCAAGCAAGTGGCGATAAGACTGTGGCCGTCAAGCGCGATATCCGTGAAGCTGGTCGAGCAAAAGACCGATTCATTCGTGCCAACCTTCGCCTCGTTGTCTCAATCGCTCGTCGCTACCCTCTGCCTCAGGGAATGGACTTGCTAGATCTCATTCAAGAAGGAAACCTCGGTCTCGAGCACGCAGTCGACAAGTTCGACTGGCGCCGTGGATTCAAGTTTTCTACGTACGCCACATTCTGGATTCGCCAGGCCATCGGTCGAGCCCTTGATCAAAAAGCCAGCCTGATTCGTATTCCTGGTGATCGTTCGGCCAGCCTTCGTGCTGCTCTGCGTCAGGCCAGCGGAGATGGTGAGACCTTGGATCTTTCCAATGCCGAGCTGCATCGCCTCACTACCCCAGTCTCTCTCGATAAGACAATCGGTGACGATGGCGACGCAACTCTTGGCGACCTGATGGCCAATGGTGACCCGACCCCTGAGGATCACATCATCGCTCAGGGTGAGACCGAGCAATTGAACAAGTTGCTTGACACTCTTGATACCCGCGCTCGTTACGCCGTTGAAGCCCGTTTTGGTCTCATTGACGGCGAGCGCAAGAGTTTCCGTGAAGTTGGCGAAAAGCTCGGTGTAACGGCCGAGGCCGCCCGTCGTTTGGTCTCACGAGCCGTTGCCGGCCTCAAAGAAGAAGCCGAAGACATATTTGCTTACTGAGCATCCCAGCACCTTGGGGCAGACCCCAGTGAAAACGACCCGATGGCTTAGCGCCTCGGGTCGTTAGGCTTTTTTCATGGCCTCAACTTGGACCCCGACATCGTGGCAATCGTTCCCCGCCGCCCAGCAACCGAATTGGCCGGATCAGGGCGCATTGGACCGTTCGCTGAAGCAGATCGCTTCGTATCCCCCGCTCGTCTTCGCAGGTGAGGCGCGTTCATTACAAAATGCACTCGGCCAGGTCTGCGCTGGGAATGCCTTCTTGCTCCAAGCAGGTGACTGCGCTGAAAGCTTTGATGAGTTCACAGCAAACAACATTCGCGAAAAGTTGCGCGTCATTTTACAGATGGCTGTCGTGCTCACCTACAGCCTTGGAGTACCCACCATCAAAGTTGGTCGTATGGCGGGGCAATTCGCTAAGCCCCGTAGCGCAGATACCGAGAAGATCGGTGATCTCGAGATCCCATCGTTTCGCGGACATATTGTCAACGATCCAGCTCCAACTCTTGAAGCACGTATCCCTAACCCCGATCGTTTAGTGCAGGCTTATCACCAGTCAGCATCCACATTGAACTTATTGCGTGCTTTCGTCAAGGGTGGTTTCGCCGACCTCTCACGTGTTCACGCGTGGAACCAAGAGTTTGTCGGTTCAAGTCCTGAAGGTCAGCGTTACGAACAAGTCGCTACTGACATTGAACGCGCTTTGCGTTTCATGCACGCCTGCGGTGTTGACACTGAAAATACCGCAGCTCTTCACGAAGCCGATGTGTACACCAGTCATGAAGCTTTGCTACTCGGTTACGAAGAGGCTCTCACTCGTCAAGACTCGTTGACAGGTGCGTGGTATGACTGTTCGGCGCACATGTTGTGGATCGGTGAGCGCACGCGTCAGTTAGATGGTGCGCATATTGAATTCTTGCGCGGAGTCGGTAACCCCATTGGTTGCAAGATCGGTCCGTCGACGACCCCAGAGTTCATCCTTGAACTCTGTCAAAAACTCAATCCAGCGCAGATACCGGGACGTCTCACGCTTATCAGTCGAATGGGCGCCGACAAGGTTGAGGATTCATTACGACCTCTTCTGCAAGCCGTTCGTGAAAGTGGTCATCCTGTGGTCTGGGCTTGCGATCCCATGCACGCCAATACCTTCACCTCGGTCGGTGGACGAAAAACTCGCCACTTTGATGAAATCATTCGCGAGATCACTGGCTTCGTTGCCGCTCATCGCGCCGAAGGAACATGGCCAGGTGGAATCCACGTTGAACTCACTGGCGACAATGTCACCGAGTGCTTGGGTGGAGCCGACGATCTCACTGATGCCGATCTTGATGTGCGTTATCAGACCGTGTGCGACCCGCGTTTGAATGCTCGCCAAAGCCTTGACTTGGCTTTCGGCGTTGCAGAACTCATTCGCTCTGCCGGCTTTGCCTGATTCATCACTCCCACAGATCCTGTCCACCATCGATTCGTGGCCTGTCCCACACGCGGCATGCGCTGTTATTCGCTCGGGCGAGGTTGTGGCATCTCACGGAGAGATCAACCGAGTCTTTCGCTTGGCATCCATTTCCAAAGTCATCACCGCATGGGCTTGTCTGATCGCTGTTGAGGAAGGATCAGTCTCCCTCGAGGATGCTGTGGGTCCACAGGGCTCCACATTGCGTCACTGCTTAGCCCATGCTGCGGGCTACGGGTTTGATACAAGCAATCCAATCATGGGCGTGGGCAAGCGACGTATCTATTCCAACACAGGAATTGAAACTGCGGCTCGACATATCGCCGAACGAACGGGCATGACTTTCGCCGACTACATGAACGAAGGGATCTTCGCTCCCCTCAAGATGCATGACACGGCATTAAAGGCATCGCCGGCCTTCGGCGTGTTGAGCACAGTCGCGGATATGGCCCTATTTATGAAAGAACTGATGCAACCAGACTTGATCAGTGTCGCTACTGCGCGTGAAGCAGTGACGATTCAATTTCCTGAACTTGGTGGAGTGATCCCAGGACTCGGATCCTTTAAACCGAATCCGTGGGGACTTGGTATCGAAATTCGCCAACACAAAACTCCACACTGGACGGGAATCAAAAATTCACCACAAACATTTGGTCACTTCGGGGGATCAGGATCAATGATGTGGATTGACCCACGAGTGGACGTCGCCGTTATCGCTTGCACTGATCGCAACTTTGACGAGTGGTCGGGTGAAGCGCTCAGCGCATGGCCTAGCCTGAGCGATGCAGTGCTTGATTATTTTGACCCCGCACGCTGACTCCCCTTTCTTCTGATGACCAATATTCGCCGAACTGAACGTGTCCTCCTCGGTGCTGTGTTCACTATGGAGGCTGGCGGAAGTGTGATCTTTGCTTTAATGGGCAACTTGCAAGATGAATTCGGTTTCAATGATGGTGGTCTGGGACTTATCGCCGCCGCAGGATTTCTCGCATCCTTCGTCATGCAAATCGTCGTTGCCCCGTACGCCGATCGTGGTCACGCCAAACGTCTGCTGATCATCGCCACCGTTTTAGCGCTACTTGGAAATGCTCTTTTCGCTGCTGGCTCATCGTTAATCGTGTTCATCCTGGCGCGCTTAGTTGCTGGTGCAGGTAGTGGATTATTTCTTCCACCCGCGCGTGCACTGATTGCCTCACTCGATGAACAAGGTGTCTCCGAACGACTCGGAGCAATGGGCGGAGTCGCCCTCGCAGGATTCGTCACTGGGCCAGTGATCGGTGGGTTCTTAGTCGGACCACTCGGGCTGCGTTGGCCATTCATTATCTTTTCAATCTCGGCGCTCGTCTCGCTGGTCATCGTCAGCACTCAACGACTTCCGTTACTGATTCCATCAACGCACCCACAACGATTGGCCTTTGGCCTGTTGCGTCAACGACAGGTCCTGATTCCGATCTTGTTTTTGATTTCCTTGGCGCTTCCTGTCGGAATGTATGACGCTTTGTGGGATCGCTACCTCACCGATCTTGGAGCCAGCGACATTGTTGTTGGCCTCAGTTTGGCCGCTTATGCCTTGCCGTTTGTCTTGCTCTCACGTTTTGGCGGAAGACTCGCCGACCGCAGCGGCAAAATCAAGATTGCTTTTATTGCTGTCTTGTTCGTAGCCCCGTTGACCGCTTTATACGGCTGGTTCGCCACTCCCCTGATGCCAATCGTCTTAGGCATTATCGAATCCGTTGCCCAGTCTGCTGGTTCGCCAGCGGGCCAAGGAATGTTGGCTCAAGGCGCCCCTGAAGGACGCGCCAGTGCAGCCCAAGGGCTCGCAGGAGCCTGCAATCAACTCGTTGCTGCAGCCGTAGCAATCTTGGCAACATGGGGTTACGGCCACATCAGCCCAAGGTTGTTGTTCGGCCTTGCCGGTCTCAGTGTCTTGGTATTGGGAACTGTGGCGCGACTTCTCGCAGGCAATACTTCAGTTTCAGCTGAGGCGCTCAATAATCATGGCTAGACCCTGACCGCCACCAACGCACATTGTTTCCATACCGATGTTCTTGTTGCGATCCTGGAGTCCATGAATCAAAGTGGTCATGATGCGTGCGCCGGTCATACCGAACGGGTGACCAAGAGCGATTGCTCCACCGTTGACATTGAGCTTGTCCATGGAAATTCCGAGATGCTTCGCTGAAGGCAACACCTGAGCGGCGAATGCTTCGTTGATTTCCACCAAGTCAATGTCATCAATGCTCATACCAGCGCGACGCAATGCCTGACGGCAGGCTTCAACTGGTCCGAGACCCATGATTTCTGGGTTCAACGCTGACACTCCACTGGAAATGAAACGCGCCAACGGCGTCAGGCCGAGAGCCTTGGCTTTGGTGTCACTCATCACCAAAACAGCAGCAGCGCCATCGTTCAATGGGCAAGCATTTCCCGCAGTGACTTGACCATCAGGACGAAACGCTGGTGGCAGACTGGCGAGTTTTTCCAATGTCGTTCCGGCGCGCGGGCAATCGTCTTTATCAACAACAGTGCCGTCTTCAAGAGTCAACGGTGAAATTTCTGCATCAAAGAAACCGTTTGAGACATTGGCACTCGCAAGATCTTGACTGCGCTTCGCAAACCAGTCCATATCCTCACGACTCACACCTTCAACTTCACGAACGTTTTCAGCGGTCTGACCCATCGCCATGTAGGCATCGGCCAAACCATCTTGCGGAGTCCATACTGGCTGTCCACCAAGGGCACGTAGTTTGGTGCGCTCGCCTGGACCTTTGAAGACTGGGTTAGGAGCAGTGTCGGCGGCTCCAAACTGGTAACGACTGACAGCTTCAACGCCAGCGGCGATGAAGCAATCTCCCTCGCCCGCCTTGATGGCATGAGCAGCCATACGAATAGTCTGCAAACTCGATGAGCAGTAGCGGTTAACAACAACGCCAGGCGCCTCAGGGATGCCGGCCAACAAAGCGACCATGCGTCCCAAGTTGAAACCGGCTTCGCCGGCAGGCTGACCCACACCAATGATCAAATCCTCAATGTCTGAGCCCTTGACGGATGGAACTTTGGCCATCAACGCGCGCACGATTTGGGCGGCCATTTCATCGGTGCGCAATGACATCAATGAACCTTTATTAGCTCGACCAATTGGACTGCGGGCGGTAGCAACAATGACTGCTTCAGGCATGGGATTCCCCTTATTCGGGCACATGTGTGCGAAGGATTAAGTTTAGCCAAAGGCACCGTTGAGCCCCATATTTTCCTGAGAAGTTTTCTGCCTAACCCGTGCTCTCACGCGCTGTTTCATTGAAAGAGCGCAAGACCGGTCCTCTCGAGGTGACGCCAATGCGGGTGATCGATGCGGTGTCTAGATGAGATTTCCAGCCCACCCCAACATCAACTCCTAAAGCCCAAGCCATAGCCGATTTGATCGGCGAGACATGGGTGACCACGACCGCAATGCGTCCCGAGAGTTGCATCGCAAGGTCCTGGCAGGCCGCAGTCACGCGAGCATGCACCTGATTCAAAGATTCCCCATGAGGGGCCGCGAAGTTATTGTCGCCACGCCACTGCTTCCACACTTCTGCTGGGATATCACTTTGAGGGCAACCTTCGTAGGAGCCGTAGTCAAGTTCAATCCAGCGCTCATCAATCATCAACTTGGCGCCACACAATGTGGCGATCGCCTCTGCCGTAGCCCTGGCGCGGATCAGCGGACTGCACACAATGAGCGAGTCCGTATCGAGTTCTGGTGCCAAATGATGAGCGACGCGCTCGGCCTGAAGTACACCCACTTCATCAAGAGGATTATCGGCACGCCCCTGCAGACGTCCAGTGGCGTTGAACGCGGTGCGACCATGGCGCACGATGATGATTGAACCCGTTGCAGTCATTGTGGCAGGGTCCCCCGACGAATGAACTCGCGACGCCGCTGCGGATTGGCGAGATCAAACTTCTTACAGGCAAAAATGCACAATAATAATCCCGCGACTTCAAATCCGATGTTGAGCATCCCACGATCAACTACTGGAAGTCGGTCTCCCGAAAACGAGATGCCAGTCAACGGCCACCAAAAAACTTTCGTGTTGTTGAAAGCCCCATCAAAGATTAAATGCAGGAAGGCGCCGATCGGAATCGCCAAAAAACGTTTGCGCTGTGGCCGACGACCAATGGTTGTGAGCATCACCACGATCAAAAGAAGCACGCTGCCCGCCAACGAATGCAGTCCACGGGCCCCACCCCAGATCCCGTCCACGACATCGGGTAGGAGAACTCCGATGATCAGGGTCCGATAATCAAAAACGGAATCGCGAAAAACAAACCATACAGATAACACTGAAGTTCCGATGAACCAGAAAAACATCGGCTATCGAACGAGGAGACGATTGCAGTTGGGACATTCGGCGGCTTGATCTGCGGGCAAACGCTTGATCATGTCGAGTTCGGACACAGAAATATCCATGTGGCAACCCCCGCAGACGCCGTGTTGGATGACAGCCACTGCGATGCCCTTATAAGAGGCGCACAAGCGGTCATAAACGGCTATGTCATCTTGCGCAATTGTCGATACAACGACAATTCGTTGCTCTTGTAAGACATCAATCTCTGCCGTCTTACTATCAGCGGCGCTGGCGAGTGCCGCACTGGCAAGTGATTCATTGCTCACAGCTTCGGCCTCAGCGTTGACCAACTGGCTGAGTTCGTCATCTGTGGCGGCGCTGGTTTCAAGTAACAGCAAACCGCGATCATCAAGTTCGTTACGTTGAGTTTCGAGGGTCTGCATCTCGTGTTGCAATGCTTCAGCTTCGCGGGCAGCAATGATTGTTTTCATTTGTCGCTCAAGTTTGGCGTGATGGGTATCGATACTTGCCGAAGCTTTTTCAATGGCCGTCAGTTCGGTTTCCATGGCTTGCTGTTGTGCTCTCATCTCGGCACGACGGCGACGAATACCAGCGAGATCGGCGATAGCACTTTGCAGTTGTGAACGCTCGGGCAATTTCTCCAAAGCCACTTTGCCCTGCTCGATAGCCGTATCTACTTTTTGTAATTCGTAGAGTGCCTTGACATCCATAGCCACGACTGTACGCCCTAACTCGGACAAGCAGCCACTGTGTACAAAGTTGGATCAATAGTTGGTACCGGCCAGGTCGGGTCAATCTGACCACGAGGAACGGTGGTGTTGAGATCGGTGATCGTTCCAGGCTTTGGCGGGACCAAGGTCGTTGATGTTGTGGTCGTGGGCGGCAAAGTCGTTGTCGTGGTCGTGGTCGTGGGCGGCAAAGTTGAGCCAGAGGGATCGGTGGAATCAACTGAGGGCACTGTCACAGGGGGCGCAAAAGTCGACGGTGGAACAGTAGTCGCCGAACTTAAACAGTCCGTGCCAGGTAGATACAAACGCATGCCCAAGCGGCGATTAGGAACTGGGGTGACAAAGACACTGCTCGGCCGACCTACAAGGGCGGCATCCATGGTTGCCTTCCATATTCGCGCCGGGAAAGTACCTCCCTGGACTCGCGGTACACCAACGGCGACAAACTCTGGAATGCTGTTCATCGGTAAATACAAATCTGGATGACCGACCCACACCGCAGTGACTAACTCAGGGGTATACCCCACCATCCAAGAGTTGGTGTTGTTATCTTGTGTTCCAGTTTTTCCTGCGGCCACCCGACCATAAAGTTGACTACGTCGCGCCGTACCCGAGATCAGCACCCCTGACAAAATACTGGTCGTCTTGGCCGCCGCCTCGGCAGTCAGAACTGCTACCCCATCGTCAGTGTGTTGATACACGGTGCCTTGTGGGCCTTCAATTCGCTCAACATAGTAAGGCTGCATGTGTATCCCGTTATTCGCCAAAGTCTGGGCACCCGAGGCCATATCCAGCGGACTCATTTCATTTGCCCCGGTAGCGAACGATGCATACGGACGCAACGGCTTGCGTTCAGCAGGATTTCTTTCTGGATACAGATACAAGTTCTTGGCCATGCGATATGTGGTGTCAACAACACGGTCAAGACCAACTATCTGCGACAGACGAGCGTAGGCACAGTTGATTGAATACCATGTCATCTCTTCAAGCGGTCCGAGTGATCGACTGACACCGTCAGTAATCTTAAAAATATTCTCAGGGTCATCTGGGTTGGGAAGCGGACAGGGAAGCGCCCCGTCAATGAGGTCATCATTTTGCACGCCTGCTTGTACGGCGGCAGCGAGAATAAACATCTTGATACTGGAACCAGTTTGCCGAGTTCCAAGAGCCATGTTGACTTCACTTCGTCCAGCCACAAAAGGCTTGCCGCCCACCATCGCCCGCACCGCGCCAGTCTTGCTGTCCAATGTGACGATCGCCGTTTCAATGCCCGCTGAGTTGACTGGCAACTGAGAAGCACGCGCCGCTTCAGCGCCAGTCTGCGCCACGGGATCAAGGGTCGTGTAAATCTTCAGGCCGCCACGGAAAAGCTTGTTATACCTTTCTTGATATGTCTCACCCAGAATATTGCTCTTATTCAAGAGGTACGACTTCACTTCTTCGCTGAAGTGCGTACGAGTGATCTTTTTTTCCGTGATCGTGCGCACAACTTCGGGGATTTGCCAACTTCCAACACACTGCTCACTCTCGGCTTCTGGCGCAGTCGGATCTAGGCACACCGTGATCGCTTCAGCCTCAGTCGCTGACGTGAGGCCAACCTCCACGAGCGCATCAAGCACCTCAGCAAAACGACGGCGGCTCTGTTGGGGTTTACGAATCGGATCGTAACTTGACGGTGCTTGAATCAGACCCGCCAGAAATGCGCCCTCAATCAATGTCAGTTGCTGGACCTTTTTGCCGAAATAAACTTCGGCGGCAGCTTGGATGCCGTAGGTGTTATTGCCGAAATAAATAGTGTTCAGATACCGCTCAAGAATCTCTTGCTTGCTGTGTTCTTTTTCTAATCGCAAGGCATAAACGATCTGCAACAACTTGTAACGACCATCACGTTCGCTGCCACCGAGGTATTCAACCTTGACGACCTGTTGAGTAATCGTCGATGCGCCCTGGCGAGCGCCACCTTCAAAGTTGGACAATGTCGCGCGAAACAAGCCGCGCACATTGACCCCGTGATGGTTATAGAACTCGCGATCTTCAACTGCCAAAACTGCAGCCAAAACATCGGGGGGGATCTGCCCGATTGATACCGGCTGGCTGTTCTCTAACTCGTAGGCGGCGATCTCGTTTCCAGCGATGTCATAGACATAGGTTCGCTCGGCGATTCCCTCCCATGGGGGCAGGTCCACCGGATACTCGGAATGGGCGTTCGTAGCGTTCCAGAGACGAGGTGCAATGGCGACGACGGTCGCCGCCACAATAAGTGCTCCCGCCACAACGACGACGCACAGACGCATCCACCAAGTGATCAATCGCACAACACCTTTACGGTAGTAGCCATTTCGGGCAGAGCAGTGTCACCCTCAACGGACTACGGTCTCAACTATGTCTTTTCCTCTTCGCCCCTTCAGATTCGGTGTCCAAGCGTCAAGTGCTAAAACTCGCGCAGAATGGGTGGACCTGGCGCGCCGCACCGAGGACAATGGCTATTCGTGTCTGACGATGCCCGACCATTACGACGACCAAATGGCGCCAGTTCCGGCTCTCATGACAGCGGCAAATGTCACCACCACGCTGCGTGTCGGAGCCTTGGTCTGGGACAATGACTATAAACATCCAGCAGTTTTAGCCAAAGAACTAGCAACCATGGATGTGCTGTCCGATGGTCGCCTAGAACTCGGTATCGGCGCTGGATGGATGATCAGTGATTACGAGCAAATGGGCATCCCCTATGACTCGGCGAAAATTCGCATTGATCGTTTCGTGGAAGGTATCAAGGTCATCAAAGGAGCCATGGCGCAAGGCCCATTCTCATTTTCAGGCGAGCACTACACCATCACTGGATATAACGGGACTCCTAAGCCAGTCCAGTCTCCATGCCCACCGATTTTGATCGGTGGCGGTGGCAAGAGAGTTTTGTCGATCGCAGCCCGTGAAGCAGACATCATCGGTATCAATGCCACCATGTCTGCCGGCGTCGTTGGACCAGATGCGATTTCGACAATGACCGCCGCGGCTGTCGATGAGAAGGTTGACATTGTCCGCGTCGCAGCAGGGGCACGTTTAGCCGATATCGAGATGAATGTGCGCGCCTTTCTCGTCAATATCACCGATGATGCCGATGGCGCGGCTGCCGGCATCGCCGCGATGATGGGCGTCGAGCAAAAAATGGTTGAAGAAACGCCGTTCGCTCTGGTTGGCCCGCCAAGCAAGTTGATTGAAGACTTGATCGCCCGCCGCGAACGATGGGGCTTTTCCTACATCATCGTCGGCGCCGAGGACATTGATTCCTTCGCTCCCGTTGTGAGCGCGCTGAACGGGAAATAGCCAGCATGACTGCCTCCAAAACCATTGCTCTCTGCGGAGCAGGAATGATTTCTGGAGCCCATGCCATGGCCGCGCAGGTTGTCGGAGCTTCAATCACTGCGGTGGCGTCGCGTACTGCGGCCAAAAGCGCGGAACGCGCCGTCCAATTCAACACCGTCTCGGTCTCATATGAGCAACTTCCCGCAGGCGCCGACATCGTCATCGTGGCAACGCCGCCCGCCCATCATTTTTCGCATACAGTCCATGCGCTAGAAAATGGCTCCGCTGTCATTGTCGAAAAGCCCCTTGTCTTTACGCTTGACGAAGCCGACCGCTTGCTTCATCTCGTGGAGCATTCTGGAGCCAAAGTGTTATATGCCGAAAACTTGGCCTATGCCCCCGTGGTTCATGCATTCATCAAACGAGTGGCCACGATTGGACCGCTCAACCATTTAGTTCTGAAAACAATTCAGTCACTTCCGCAATGGGGCGATTTCACCACTGCGCAGTGGGGCGGTGGAGCGCTGTTTGACCTTGGCGTGCACCCACTGGCTCTCGCAGTGCTGATCGGACGCGCCACAGGAGCCGGAGAAGTCGTTGCTCTCTCGGCGATCTTGCGCGGTGAGATCACCGACACTCACGCCGAGGTTCATCTTCGTTTTGGCAGTGGCTTATTAGCCACAGTGACCTCTAGTTGGGAGGGCGAGGCCGTCCCCACTTGGGATATTGAAGCATCTAGTAATGAAGGTGTCGTACGCGCCGAACTCTTTCCACATCTCACTCTTGAACACAACGGTGACGAAGTGGTGTTGCCAACGACAACTGCTGTGATCCCGATGATTGAACAATTTGGCTATGTCGGCCAACTGTCGGCATTCATCGCAGATCTTGAAGAAGGAACGCAACCTTTCATGGATGTCGCCTTTGGCCGCTGGATCATGGAGATCGTCTGTGCCGCCTACTACTCCGCCGCGCTCGGTTCACAAGAGGTTTCTGTGCCGAGTGGGTGTGACCGTTTCAAGTCACCCGTGCAACTCTGGAAGGGCTTGTAGTGGGCGCTGAGGGACTCGAACCCCCGACCTCCTCGGTGTAAGCGAGGAGCTCTAACCAACTGAGCTAAGCGCCCTTGCGGGAATGTGAATGCTACCGCCAGCAATCTCATTCAAACCAAATAGTGCGAGTATCCACGATGTATGCGATCCGCGCTACTACGGTTTTTCTTGTGGCAACCCGCCCTGGTGACTCTGAAAGCGAACTTCTTCGTCAATACCTTGATGACATCGGGACGTACCCGTTGCTCACGGCTGATGATGAGCGTCGCCTTGCAAGTCTAATTTTGGCGTCTCGTGTGGCCCAAGAACGCCTTGACTTTGACCCCGCACCCAAAGGTCGCGAACGCACCGAGTTGACGCTCACGGTACAGACAGGTGACGACGCACGGGGCGAGTTCATTCAATGCAACCTACGTTTAGTGGTCAGTGTGGCGCGACGCTACGAAGGCGCTGGACTGGGTCTTCTGGATCTGGTTCAAGAGGGAAACCTCGGCTTAATGCGCGCCGTTGAAGGCTTTGACCACGAAAAAGGATTTAAGTTTTCAACCTATGCCACGTGGTGGATCCGCCAATCAATCGGACGCGCTTTGGCTGATTCCTCGCGCACGATTCGGGTCCCTTCACATGTGCGCGAGGTGTATTCGCTGATTGACCAGAGCACCGACAAACTCGCTGCCCAATTAGATCGCCAGCCAACCGTTGAAGAGATCGCCGAATTATCGGGGGTCAGCGTCGAACGGGTCGCTTTGGTGCATCAGCACCGTCGCCCTCTCGTCTCGCTCTCAACGCCACTCGATTCTGACGGCGATTCCGAACTTGGCGATTTGATCGCCGATGAGGGAGCGATATCGCCGTATGAATCGGCTGCCGCAGCCCTCGAGAGGCGAGCCTTAGTTGACCAGTTGCGGCGCCTTGAAGAACGCGAAGAACAGGTTCTGCGATCCCGCTTCGGTATTGACGATCACCCAATGACCTTGGCTGAGA
The DNA here is from genome assembly GCA_937902105.1 of uncultured Actinomycetes bacterium. Classification (GTDB taxonomy): domain Bacteria; phylum Actinomycetota; class Acidimicrobiia; order Acidimicrobiales; family Ilumatobacteraceae; genus Casp-actino8. The sequence continues at coordinate 14,841 of CALGTP010000285.1, read as the reverse complement.
TTGGCGAAAAGATGGGCATCACCCGCGAGCGAGTTCGTCAGATTGAAGCTCGGGCTCTCGGCAAGTTGCGCCACCCCAGCGTGTCGCGTTTGTGGCACGAAGGTCAGCGCGCCGCCGACGCAGTCTGAATCAGATTCTATAAAGCTGACAAATGCCGCGTCGCCAGCGCTTGAGAAAATATCCCCCTCGTCGCCGCCACCGGAGTTCGCCTCTGCGCTGCATCCATCACAATCAGTTCTCGGCCTTGAGCATCTTCAATGCGGACTCCGACCTCTTGACACACCAAATATGCAGCGGCGTAATCCCACACCCCGTGAGCACTTGGACTCATGTCGATAAACGCATCGACTGTTGCGTCGGCAACGTAACACAGGTCAATTGCTGAGGCTCCGAAAGCGCGAAATTGACCCCAACCCGGATTCGGCGGAGGCGGTCCCGAAATCGCCACAAGCGCCTGTGACCAATCGCTGACGTCGCGATGTACGAGGCGCACACCGTCCCTGAAGGCTCCTTGACCTCTCACGGCCGACCAACGAGTATTTGTCGCTTGATCCACCACCAAGGCCACCAGCGCGCCGTGAGTGTCCACAGCGCACAAAGATGTGGCGTAGTGCGGTACTGCTCGACTGGCATTGGTTGATCCATCAAGTGGGTCGATGATGACCACAACATCGCGTTGAAGATTTTCCGCTCCACTCTCTTCAGAGATGATCCCCACCCCGGCCTCACGAAGAATGTCTAAAGCGATCTGATCGGCCACTAAGTCGGCGTTGTATTGACCGTCACGAAAACCCGACAATCCCCAATCCGTGATCCCCTGCAAACCAAGGCCCACTGCATCTGCCACCCGATTCAGCAACTCGAGTAATCGATCAGACTCCACCCCATCGAGGGTAGTGTGCGGGACACCCTTTATCCTGAACCTTGTTGCAAAGGATGCGTTATGGCTTTTATTGATGTTGCAGGTTTCGTCTCGGATATGAAAAGTCACGCCGTTGAACACGGGTTCCACGTGCACGATGAACGTCATTTCGTGGAGACCTATTCGTTGCGTCAGATGTGGGAGGTGGATCTTCATCCCGAAGAAGCCTGCGACGGCCCGATTGACCTCCATCTCTCACTCGAAGTTGACCCGCGGGCGTTACTCGGTTTCGAAGATGAAATGGGCAAACTTGATGATCCAGATCAAGACCCACCCCTCGGTTTTGAGTTTCCCTTACTCTTCACATGGACCTTGCCCCCACTCTCAAGTCGGCCCGATCTTCTCGTGCTGGCGACGGATCTTGCCGGAGTTGGTGGATCCGAACTTCCATTGGAAGTCTCGGCCATTGACTCAACTGTTTCGGTGATTGATGCCCCAGAGCATCGTTTGTCGATTGTGGCCAGACTGAGTGTGTCACTGGCAGATATGTACATCAACGATGATTCTGCTTTTTGCAACGTGCTGAAACGCTGCAGCGATGTCAGTCTTTTCCTTCTGCAACTTGCACCCACTTGGATCGTCGAATCCTGATTTCGCTCATGACACGTAGTCGGCACTCCACATGAAATACTGAGAGTATGAATGTTGCCGAACTAATTGACATCTTGAGTGATCTTGATCCAGAGTCCAGCGTTGAAATGGCGATCGTCGCCCCTGTCGGCAAAGGGTCAGACGAGATCACTGTGGATCAGTATGAGGTTGAAGGAATCTTGCCACGTGATCCCGAAGACCACGATGGGGCGATGGTTGTCTGGCTGATTGGTGGCGAACCCGAAGATGTCGAGGAATTCATTGACGCTATTGGTGGAGAAGAAGACCCCATGCACACCGCTCATCAAGCAGAGGTCATAGATTTGGGTCGCGCCGCTCAGGCACGCCGTACATAATCTCGGAGGCCCTCATGGGATTTTCATATCGCACACGAGTTCGTACCGGAAAAGGTTCTTGGCTGCACATCTCCAAGCGTGGCTCACTATGAGCAGGCATGCCCGGCTTTGCCACACCCGTTTGCGAGACTAGGTCATGGCTTTTGGTCAATCCCCCGGTCCCCCAGCGTCGCATTCGCAATTAAAGCAACTCGCAGATTTACTGAGTGCTGCTGGCTACAGCGATTTTCGCGATGCCCGAGGTCCGATGCATTTCAATCAACGTCAGGCGGGCGGCAAATTCACCCGCCAAGAAGCTGAGGATTTCATCGCCCAACTTGAACAAGAAGCGGAAACTCAGCCCGATACGCCACCCGACGTCGTGGTCGCACGATCTATCAAACCCAAGGCTTCACCACAACGAATCACGACAACCGAAAAGACTGTGCGTGATTTGCCCGACTCGGTCCTAGCTGCCGAATTGCAAAGGCGAGGTTGGATCGTGGTCGAACCCTAAAGGAGTCGAACCTATTTAGAGCCGAGCTCTGATGGCCCAGAGGTCGGCAAATACTGGCTGACCAAGAGTTGACAGCAGATAACCCACACCCGATGATCCGCCCGTACCAGGCTTGACACCGATGGTTCGCTCAACCATTTTCACGTGCCGATAACGCCACTCTTGTAGACCCTCATCGAGATCAACGAGGCGTTCACAAAGTTCTGCCGACGATACGTCGTGGCGATAAATCTCCACCAGCACATTTTGCAGTTGTTCGTTGGGTTGCGTGCTCACGAAATGATCCGCATTGAGTACCTCGACGGGTACTGCATGGCCTCTCCGAGCAAGATGCGAACAAAAAGCCGACCATAACGATGGTGTAGCCAGACGAATATCAAGACGTTGGCGCACGCTCTCTGTGTGAGCAACCTCAGCTAAGACTTCTTCACGCTTGTAACCGAGAAGAAATTCAAGTTCCCGGAACTGTGCCGATTGAAAGCCACTTCCAGATTCAAGACGCTCGCGAAAACTCATAAACTCCAACGGAGTCATCGTTTCCAAAACATCCATCTGCGAGACCATGACTTTGAATATCGTCAGCACGCGCTTCAGAGTTTTAGAGGCCGAGACCTGCTGGTCTTTTTGCAATAAAAAGGTTGCATGATCCAACTCATGCAACACTTGCTTGAACCACAGTTCGTACACCTGATGAATAATGATAAATAGAGTTTCGTCGTGTTCTGGACCGTCAGACTTTGGCAGTTGCAGACTGAGCAACTCGTCGATCTTCAAATAAGTTGAATATGTCAGAGGTGCGCCAGAGTTTTCCGCTGACACCGAGCCGCTCACGAGGCGAACAACGGTGACGACAAGAGACAATCCGCAGTCGCCAAGTTGCTTGCCGTGGGAATGTCATAGACCACAGCGATCCGTAACAGAGCACGCACATCAGGATCATGCGGTTGAGGTTCCATGGGATCCCAAAAGAAGATCAACACGTCGACACCCTGTTCGCAGATCATTGCTCCCAGTTGTTGATCGCCGCCGAGGGGACCACTTTTCAAGCAATGCACCTCAAGACCCACTTGCTCACTCAACATCTTGCCAGTCGTACCCGTGGCTACCAGCGAATGTCGACTGAGCCGATCCTTATTGGCACGCGCCCATTCAATCAGTGCATCCTTCTTGTTGTCATGGGCGACTAAGGCAATCGTGTGCAAACTCATATGCCACTCTGCCACACTGAGACATCGTGCAGAAGATGGATCGACAGGCGATGACAAATCAGAAAGGAATAATGTCTCAGATATTGCTCACGCCTATCAGATGGGCCGCTCAACATGTGATGAACCGCCTAGTGGCTGTTAACAACCCATTGCCCAAGCTTCACAAAACCTAAGTCAGATTGAGGCGAGTCTTCCACTTGAGAATGTATTCGTCTTTGTCCACGTCAAAAAAGTGTTGCATGAAACGAGACTCTGCCACTTCACTGAGGTCAGCAACCGTCAATGGGGAGGTTAGTTCAAAGGCTCGGTAGAGATTCTGCAGGTCCCCCGGTTTGTTCCTGTCCACACCAGTGCGACCCATTATCACTTCCCGCCCCATGAATTGACTTAAGAGCGTTGATTTAACTTCATCGGGCAAGGTTGAGCGGAGCAATAGGGCGTTGACCCGACCCACCTCCATCTGTCCATATCCCGCATTTGCCACATCAACTTGGTAGAAATCAATCCCGAGAGCCTCACGCAACTCAAGGTCGAACCAAGCCAGTGGATACGCTAAGGGGGTCTTTTTCCAGATGGAGTTCATCACGGCAGAATCAGTCACATACCCGCGCAACTCATCCAACTTGCCTAGACGGCGAAATCGAGAGAACCCCGCCGAGATATTTTGCTCGATTGGATCACGTACAAGTGTGATGACCTTGACTGGGCGATCAGGCTCGGCATCCAAGAGAGCACGCGCTCGATGACCGTCCATAACATGGCGCGCGACTTTCAGCTTTTGAGAGCGCTTCGCCAAACTTTTGAGGTCTATCTGATGAATGTGTAGCGCCTCAAATCCAGCCCTCTCGAGCGCTCGGTAGGTCGCCGAGGACCCCACGCGACCCATGGTGATCACTAGGACAAGTTCGTTCGCCTGACGCTCACGCCGACGCACAGCACGCCACGCCCGACGCACACGCTGCTGCACAGCAATCCCCGCCCGAAATACCCACCAACGCACAGCACGCCAACGCACAGCACGCCAACGCACCGCACGCCACACCCGCCGCACAGCACGCCAACGCACCGCACGCCACACCCGACGCACACGCCAACGCACCGCACGCCACACCCGCCGCACACGCCAACGCACCGCACGCCACACCCGCCGCACACCGATGACCAGGACAAGTTCGCGCATCTGATCAGGATAGTCCGCTCGGCCTCCCCCATACGGGCTAAGAGTTTGATCTACCTTGCACCAGGAATCATCATGCACTTAGCGGAACCCAGTGCAGCGTTGGTGAAAGAGTCTGAAGTGGGGCGGGCAGGACTTGAACCCGCGACCAAGGGATTATGAGTCCCCTGCTCTAACCAACTGAGCTACCGCCCCCAAAGGCACAGGGCCCGCCTACTGGCGGACCCTGTGTTATGTGCTCCGAGAGCAGGGCTCGAACCTGCGACCCGCTGATTAACAGTCAGCTGCTCTGCCAGCTGAGCTATCTCGGAAGGCATTCCAAGGTTATCAGCGAACAGGTCAATGCCCAAGGGCGAAACCTCAGTCGAGTTTGATGGGCTCTTCATCAGCAGGGGTGAACACAGCAGGGGCATCGCCCAAGCCAGCAGCAATACGTACTTTTTCTGCTACTTCCACCATCACTTCAGTGTTCTCCGTCAAATAGTTCTTGGCGTTTTCACGACCTTGACCCATTTGTTCACCCTCGTATGTAAACCAGGCGCCCGACTTTTTGACGATGTTGAGGTCAACGGCCATATCCAAGACCGAACCTTCGCGGCTGATTCCTTTGCCGTACATGATGTCAAATTCTGCTTGGCGGAATGGAGGCGAGACTTTGTTCTTGACAACCTTGACGCGGGTGCGGTTACCCACGACCTCTGCTCCGTCCTTGATTGACTCAATGCGACGAATGTCGAGACGCACCGATGAGTAGAACTTCAATGCTCGGCCGCCCGGTGTTGTTTCTGGGGAACCAAACATGACACCAATCTTTTCGCGCAACTGGTTAATGAAAATCGCGACGGTATTGGACTTGTTGAGATTGGCGGTCAGTTTGCGAAGTGCTTGACTCATGAGACGAGCCTGCAGACCCATGTGGCTATCGCCCATTTCGCCTTCAATTTCGGCGCGAGGGGTCAAAGCGGCAACGGAGTCAATAACGATGACATCAAGCGTGGCCGAACGAACCAACATGTCAACGATTTCAAGGGCCTGCTCGCCGGTATCGGGCTGCGAGATGAGCAACTTGTCGATGTCGACGCCAATGGCACGGGCGTACACAGGGTCCATGGCATGCTCGGCGTCGATGTAAGCGCAGACACCTCCGTTGCGCTGAGCTTCGGCGACTACGTGCATTGCCAAGGTTGACTTACCAGAAGATTCTGGTCCGTAAATCTCAACGACACGACCGCGTGGCAAACCGCCAACGCCGAGAGCAACATCAAGAGCCAAGGCCCCTGTGGAGATTGCTTCAATCGCCATATCGGTTTTGTCGCCCATGCGCATGATGGCACCTTTGCCATATTGCTTTTCGATTTGGGCGAGGGCGACTTCAAGTGCTTTTTCTCGATCTGTGCTCGCCCCATTTCCTTTCTCGGTGGAGATGATCTTGGATGATGAACTGGATGCTTTGTTTGTCATGTTTGGGACCTTAGGAACGGGGTGTGGCACAGAAGGTTGTCGACTGCGGCCTCACCGTATGGGCGAATAACAAGAGCGTAACTACGAACGAGTGTTCGGTCAAGCATTGTCCGAGCGAACAGATGTTTGACCTGCTCAGAGGGGGTGCCTTATGGCGCCGATGTGTTCAACCAAGCCTCAGCCTCGTCAATTTCGGCAAAACCCATGGGTCGTACCCGTAGATCAATGGCCATCCACACGGTGTGCGTTATCGGCCAGGTGAGGACCGCAACCAACACTTCAGCAGTGGCTAGAACCACAAATAATGTGAGCACAGGAACATCTGGAACGGTGAAGGCAATCGCAATTCCTAAAGCCGCAACCAACCAGCAAATATTGACGACTAGAGCGATCGTCATTGATCCAAGTTCTTGACCCTGCGTATTGCGAGTGCGTTGAAGTCCGCAAGCAAGACAACGATCCCCTTGTTTGAACCAGGTGTGAAACCATGCGTGCCGATCACCACAACGCGGACAACGGCGGAGCAACGATCGAAAAATCATCCGCCTAGTTGAGCCTGTTGTTTTCACCACAGAGATAGTTTGCCGAATCAGGCCGTGAGTTCGTCAACAAACTCACTAAAAACATTGGCGTAACCCATTGACTCTTCGTCGCTATGCATGATTGAAATGAGCCATTGCTCATCAAGACCAGGTGGCAACAAAATGCCGCGATTGATGCCGTAAATCCACTGCGCAAAAGCAAGATCTAAATCACTTTTCTTATAATCGCGATAGTTACGAACTGGTTCCGCGGTCCACGTCACACAACCTTTAGCACCAAATTGCAAAACCTGTGCAGGCAGATTGGCCTCTTCGATGATGTCGCTGCAGGCATCAACTAACAATTTGTTACGACCGATAGCGATCGCAGTTGCCTGAGGCGTGCACACCTCTGCAAGCACTGCTTTGGCGGCAGCCATACACAGCGGATTTCCGTTATACGTTCCGAGGTGCATCACACGACCCATGGTGATTTGGTCCATGTATTCGCGTTTGCCGCCGAAGGCCCCGAGTGGCAGTCCACCACCGATTGATTTTGCTAGGGCTACCAAGTCAGGAGTCACTCCCAGTGCGCCCGTTGCCCCACCCCATCCAGCAGTAATACCGGTCTTCACCTCATCAAAGATCAGCAATGTTCCGTAGCGCGTCGTGATTTCGCGAACGGCTTCGAGATAGCCAGGATCGGGAAGACAAATACCGATGTTCTCCATCACAGGTTCAACAATGAAACAGGCCACATCTTCGTGACGTAATGCGCGCTCGAGAGCTTCGGCATCGTTATACGGAACCACGATGGTGTCCCCAAGGACTGCCCGGGTAATGCCAGCAGTTGACGGCACCGAATTAGGACGATCTGCCGGACCCGCATCTTCAAGTTTCGGCTTCATCGAGATCATCACTTCATCGTGATGCCCGTGATATCCACCTTCAACTTTGACGATCTTGTCGCGACCAGTGGCACCACGGGCGACACGAATGGCATCCATCGTGGCTTCAGTTCCGGAGTTCGTAAAGCGCCACATTGGCAAGCCGTAACGCTGACCCAAAAGTTCGGCGACATCGGCATTGAGTTCACACGGAGTGACAAATAAGGTCCCGTTATCAAGTTGAGCATCGATGGCACGACGGACCAACGGATTGACGTGACCGCTAAACAAAGCTCCGAATCCCATGTCGTAGTCAACGTATTCGTTGTCGTCAACGTCCCACATGTTCGCGCCGCGCGCCGCCTTCACCACAATGGGATGAGGATCATAGGCTTGGAAACTTGATGGTACGCCTAGAGGCATCACGAGACGAGCCCGCACAGATGCTTTCTGGGAGCCACGAGTCCGCTCGGCATACCGGGCGACTTCTCGCTGAGTAATTTCCTTCGCTCTCCAGCCGAGGCTGTGAGCACTACTGATTGCAGATTCCGTGGAGGACACGGTTAAACACCCCTTTAAGGTTGATTACACCCTAACAGCAGATTGACAGCGCCCGACGCACCCTCACAGCGAGCCGAAAATAAAGGTGCGAAACCCGCAGTGATATGGCAGAATAGGGGCTCACATGGTGGGCGTAGCTCAGTTGGTTAGAGCGTCAGTTTGTGGTACTGAAGGCCGGGGGTTCGAGACCCCTCGTTCACCCAAAACATACGAAGTCCGGGCAGTTTTGACGGATACCTAGGTAGGTGCCGCGAGGCATCTACACTGGTACTTCGCGTTATGCACCTCTAGCTCAGCTGGCAGAGCAGTGGACTCTTAATCCATTGGTCCTGGGTTCGATCCCCAGGGGGTGCACCATTCTTCAGCAGCTAGTTTGCGATACCCCTTAGTGGTCCAGGCGACACATTGCCACAGCTACTAATGCCGCCACACGAGCGTTGTTTTGCGCCAAAGCCAGATTCGCGGGGACACTTTTACCATCGGTGGCTTGTCCGATTCTCCCTAAAACAAACGGAGTGACGCCAGCACCACGAATACCCGCCGCATCACAATCACTCAGTGCCTGCGCTAAAACGTGATCAAGATCAGTTGCATCTAGTTCGGCCTCTATGGGAATCGGCACAGTGAGGAGAACGCCAGTATTCGGACGCGAACGATTCGCCAAAATCTTTGCAACTTCATCAGCACCCTCAACGCGATGAGGAATTTTTATCCCGGATGAGCGCGTATAAAAAGCCGGGAACCAATCATGTTGCCAACCGAGAACTGGCACACCAATTGTTTCAAAGTATTCGAGAGTGCGCGGTAGATCTAAAAATGCTTTCGCTCCAGCCGAGACAGTGACAACTGGATAATGCGCTATGGCATCTAAGTCTGCCGATATGTCACCGGTGAGTTCCGATCCACGATGCACGCCACCAATTCCACCAGTGGCAAAAACGCTCACTCCCCCACTTGCCGCAATAGCAACTGCAGCCGAAACCGTGGTTGCGCCAAAATCCCATCGCTGTGCCACCGCCACGGCAATATCGCGTTCTGCAACTTTGCGCGCTGCCCCTAAAATTCTCTGATGTTCCGATTCCTCAATGCCTAAGCGCACGACACCATCAATCACAGCCGTCACCGCTGGAACACACCCCGCCAGGCGAATGGCCGCGAGGCATTGCTGCAACGCTTGCGCATTAGCTGGCGACGGCAAACCAAGGTGCGAAAAAATAGTTGATTCAAGGGCCACAACTGGACGTCTCTGAGCCAGCGCCTCGGCTACTTCGTGTGAAAGTACGGGTGTCATGCGTTGCCCATTATTTCATCTCGTACGAAACGACTCACAACTTCAACATGGTGAGTATGTGGGAATACATCTAAGACTTCGCTGTATTCCAAGACATATCCCTTGTCTCGCAACAATCGTGCGTCTCGACCCAAAGATGCTGGATCACATGAAATAAGCACAATCACCGAGGCTTGTGTGGCGACGAGAACCTCAACACCACTAGCACGCAATCCGTCGCGGGCCGGATCGGCCACGACCACTGCTGCCGCAACGGGGGCCCACTCCTCGACTGGTTGGTGCATAATTTCAACATCGCGTCCAGCCAAGTTCAGGCGCGCATCCGAGCAGGCCGCAGGGTTTGATTCAATAGCAATGACATGGCGATCACTCGGAAACACTGTGGCCGCAAAAAGTCCCACACCGCTGTAGGCATCGACAACTGGACCAGCGGTCCACAGTGCCGAATCACCGAGGGCGCGTCGCGTCGCATCAACTAAGGCTTCGGCAGCTTGCGGTGACGATTGGAAAAAGGAGCTTGCCGAAATTTGAAAAACATGACCGGCAACTACTTCATGAACAATCGCTAGTGAATCGAGGCGAACATCGTCTGGCAGACCCGATAGCGAGTCTGCCGGCTCAGACCATGCCAGACGCTCGGCTGATGAAACTCCGACACGCAAAACCGCTTCTTCAGCGCCTTCAAGATGCACTGTTGGCAACAATGCATTCAAGGATGGATGAGCCACTAAGCAATGCTCAACGTTAACGACTAGGTGACTCTGCCGCTGACGAAAACCCACAGACCCACTCGGTGTGGCGGCCACACGAAGAGTGGTGCGTGCCCCAGTCATGGGAAGTTCCCCCGAGGCGAACAATCGAATATCTGGGGCCGTCATTTTTCCTAAACGCGTCAACGACTCACGCACGATGTCCAACTTGATCTGACGCTGCAGATCAATTGACGCATGTTGTAAGTCGCATCCCCCACAACCTTTAGCCACATACTCACAGGGTGGCACAACTCGTTGAGCACTAGGTTCAAGAATTTCGACAGCGACCGCACGGGCGTAATCCTTGGACTGCTTAACGATACGCGCCAACACCAACTCACCAGGGAGGCCGCCTTCGACAAAAATAACTCGTCCATCCTCGAGACGTCCAAAACCATCGCCCTCGGCCACAACCTTGTCAACACGCACCGAAACCATGACATTGGGCGTCGGACGAGCCGCTCCGTGACGGTTGATTCGCTGTTTCATACCCTACGCAGGCTAGAGCCGACTAGCGTGATGGTGTGTCCTTACCGATTCTGATCTCCCCATCTGTCTTGCCGTGCGACTTCTCCAAACTTGGAGCCGAGGTCGAAGCCCTTGATGCGGCTGGCGTCGACCTCTTCCAGTGGGACGTTATGGACGGACAATTCGTCCCGAATCTGACCTTTGGCCCCGACGTCATCGCCTCGGCCCGTCAGTACACCACCAAACCCTTCGAGGCTCACCTGATGGTCCTCACGCCCGATGTCTTAGCAGCGCGCTATGTCGAAGCAGGTTGCAGCCGCCTGATCGTCCACGCCGAGGCCTGTCCACATCTCCATCGCACACTCGGCAACATCAACTCCATGGGCGCCAATGCTGCGGTGGCCCTCAATCCACATACTCCCATTAGCGCGATCGAACATGTCCTTGATCTCGTTGACATGGTGCTGATCATGACCGTTAACCCAGGCTTCGGCGGGCAATCGTATATCGCCTCCATGGAACCAAAAATTAGAGAACTCAAGGCACTTATTGAACGTCGTGGTTTAGCCGATCAAGTGAATATCGAAGTTGATGGTGGTATTGGTCCGTCAACGATTGAAGGAGCCGCTGCTGCTGGCGCCAATGTTTTGATTGCAGGTACGGCCCTATTCCGCTACAGCGAAGGTCTGAAGTTTGCTGTGAGCGATCTGCGTGCCAAAGCCACGGACGCTCGCGCCAAAATCTAGTTACTCGCCATTCCAAGCTCGCTTACCCGAACGCATAACAGTGACCACAAAAGCGCGCAATGTGGCGAGAGCAAGTAAGCCACCAAAAACCCATAAAAACGGCAGCAAAATTGCTCGCCCAAGTCTTCCTTTGGCATTTTTGAGCGGCGCCAGTACTCCGCTTTCAACTGATCGCCCATCCATTGTCAAAGTGCGCACTGCATCTTCAACTTCTGGACATGTCACAGCAGAGTTCAGACCGACCACCTGACTACCGCTGTACAACGGTTCAGGATCACGAATTTTTGAATACAACAATCCTGATGTTTGATCAATGCCCACTGCCACGATGTAATTCTCGTCCAACGTGAGAAAACGCACATCTTGTTGATACTGCACGTCAACGAGAGTGGCTACTGCGTAACCATCCAGTGATCCACCGCGGATCTGCGCAATATCAAAGCGTGCTGTTTGACTGTCAGCAGCCGATAAGCGGCCGATAAAAGTCGCCTGCACTGGGGTCGGCGTGAAACAACTCGGGGGAACCGTGTTGGCTGCCACGGGCACCGAGCCAGTGACATCAGTGACTCCACCGCCAGTTCCTTGCTCGTCAATCTCATCCACGAGTGTCGTGGTCGGCGGCACGGATGCGTTAACAACATCAGAACCCTTTGACAGCACAACGCCACAAGCAACGAGGAGCAAAGCACCGACAACCCCCTTGAGCAATCGACGAAAAAAGAAAGGAGTTATCGTGGGTGTACGCACTGCTCACCAAACTAGTGAACCGTGAGCCTCAAACTAGGTCAGCGACCCTTGAATACGGGATTGCGCTTTTCAATCCAGGCGGCAATGGCCTCGGGGGTGTCCTTGGTGCTGAAGTTGACAGTCTGCGCCACACCTTCATCGTCTAGAGCCTCTTCCAGAGTGACATTCATGGAGTTGTTCAATAGTCGCTTCGACTGAGCCAGAGCAATGGGCGGCAACGCCAATAAGCGCTGCGCCCAGTCAGCAACAAAGGCATCAACTTCAGTGTCGGGCAAGACGCGGTTCACGAGCCCAAGGCGATCAGCTTCGGCAGCGCTGATGATGTCGGCAAAGAATGCCAACTCTTTAGCGCGATGCAAGCCCACGCGCCGTGGCAACAACCACGAGCCGCCACCATCAAGTGACATCCCGCGCTTGGAAAAGATTTGTGAAAAGCGCGCAGTCTCAGATGCCACCACTAGATCGCAACCGAAAGCGATATTGCAACCCACACCAACTGCCACACCACGAACTTTGGCAATCGTCGGCTGTGGCAGACGGGCTAGTGCCATCACCACACCAGTGACTTCGCGCATCGAGTAATAAGAATGTGAATGTGCTCGCCCCTTGCCGTCACCCATTGCCACGAGGTCTGCCCCACTACAGAACTCACCCGCGGCACCCGTGAGCACGACCACGCGATCTGCGCCATTGTGTTGGATCTCAGTGAGGACCTCCAACAATTCAATCCACATCGCTCCATTGACCGCATTCTTGCTCTTGGGTCGGTTGAAAGTGATCGTCACCACGCCGTCAACTCGGTCGACTAACAAGGTTTCATAATTCTTTGGAGTTGCATCCGAGGTTGTGCTCATCTCCTGAACGATAATGAGTCCTATGGGATTTAACCCTTATCGGAAATTTCAAGCTAAACGAGCCGACTATTTATTTGTGATCGCTGCTGCCATCGCTTCACTAGCCCTCGTCGTGTGGGCGTTCATCGGTTGACTTGTGGCAAGTGCCAAGAAGCCTCCGAAAAAAACCAACAAGAAGCCCGTGCTCGGCATCTGGAATGGTCTCTACGGTCCAGTTGAGGTACGGCGGATCCAGCCCTATCAAGCTCTCAAGACCTATGTCTGCCCTGGCTGTCATCAAGAGATCCCAGCGGGCATGGGACATAATGTGGCGGTTCCCGCCGAGGCCCCTGATCTTCGTCGCCACTGGCACTACACCTGCTGGGACCGACAACTAAAACTTGACGCCTAAAACGCAGCCTCAAAAATGTCAATCAGAGGTTCCTCGCGCGGTCCTACGACAGCAGCCACATCAAAACGAATAGTGTGATGGTTTCCCGGATTTTGCGCCAACCACAAACCAGCCAACTTGCGCAGACGTTGTTGCTTGGCAATACCAACGGCCAGTGCCGGAGAGCCGAAGTCAGCCGTGGCACGTGTTTTCACTTCACACATCACCAACGTTTTTTCAATCATCGCGATGATGTCAATTTCTCCATCGCTGCAACGCCAATTACGTTGCACGATGACATATCCGTGCTGGATATACCATTGGGTCGCTAGGTCTTCTCCCCACGCTCCCAAACTTTGATTGTGAGTAAGTTCTAGGCCTTGTCGATTTCGATCAGGTCGTCTTGCGGCAACTCTTCGACGTTGACGTCTTTGAAACTGAGGATTCGTACCTTCGGGACGAATCGGCTCTTGCGGTACATGTCCCAGACCCATGCGTCTGTCAACTCCACTTCGATCAGTGGCCGAGCGCTGTCACCTTTAATGTTGACTTCGACAGTATTGGCCAAGTAGAACCGGCGTTCAGTTTCAATGGCGTAACGAAACATTCCCGCTACGTCTTGATACTCCTGCGCAAGATGGAGTTCTCGATCAGCCTCAAAATCTTCGAGATCTTCGGTACTCAATGTGTGTTACTCAAGACGGGGGCTCGTGACCCAATAAAATCAGAAGTCGCGCTTCTCGCGGACCTTGGCAGCCTTACCGGTGCGGTCACGCAAGTAATACAACTTGGCGCGACGAACATCGCCACGCTTCATCACTTCAATCTTGGCCACTGTTGGGCTGTGCACTGGGAATGTGCGCTCAACACCAACGCCGTAACTCAATTTACGAACGGTGTAGGTCTCTTGAATACCCGAACCATGACGACCGATGACATTGCCTTGGAAAATCTGGATTCGCTCTTTGCCACTCTCCACAACGCGCACATGAACCTTGAGTTCATCTCCGGGTCCGAACACTGGAATGTCCGTGCGGATGTTTTGTAGGTCAACTATGTCGGTGGTCTTCATGGCGAGAGTTCCTCAGATATTTCGGGGACATACGACCTTTGAAGATCGCAGACACGGCTTGTCAAGGATACGGGAGAGCAGGGAACTCTTCCAACAAGGCGAGCTCATCATTTGAAAGTCCTTTGCGGGCTTCAATCAGGTCATTTCGTTGCGCAAGGGTGCGGTGCAGGGCTTGTGCGAGGCGCCAGCGGTCGATCTGAGCGTGGTTACCGCTGCGGAGGATGTCTGGGACCTCCCAGCCCCTAAAGTCCGCTGGACGGGTGAATTGAGGCTCTTCCAGCAGTCCCGTGCCAGAAAAACTCTCGGTCACGGGACTCATGGCGTTACCCATGGCTCCTGGCAGAAGGCGGGTGACCGCCTC
>CALGTP010000284.1 GCA_937902105.1 uncultured Actinomycetes bacterium | reverse complement strand
GATTAAGTGGAATAATGGTTGTCGTTAAGACCTGCTGTTTGCCTGATGCGATATCTGCTATGCCTGCCTCAACCGTCACCTCTGCCTTGCTGAGATGAATCGGAACACCGAAATTTGAAATCTCTTCTTCGTCCGAATCGAGGGCTGTATCGTCACAGACACCTACCTCTACGCACGTCTCAAACTTTGTCTGAAGTTTTGCGTGTTCCATTTGAAGTTTCTCGTGTTCCTGTTGTGATACATCTTTGCTGCTTCTTGCAGCTTGGGACGGGATGGCATGAGCCGGGATAGCACCATTGCTCGCAATTGCGCTATCCTGGTTTACTTCAGAATCCATTTTAGCAAACTGTGCGATTTCGGGAAGTGTTTTCTTTCTCAGCCTTCTTTTCACGTTGCGATCATCCTTGGCTATCTCCCCTGGTTCGCCGCACACGGCTTCAACTGCCATTGCTTCTATGGGCACAAGTGGTCTCGGGTTTGCGAACGTGGTACCGTGACGAATATTCTCAGTTGCGTATGAGTACAGTACACCACCGTCACCTGACAATGATAGGTCTCTCCCCAGGAAAATGCACTTCTCTGTTAGAGGCTCAAACGCTGCGAAAGTCTTCTTCCACTTTCTGATTGTTGTTTCCAGTTCTTGGCCAAATGCAAAATCGTCTACGGCGCTTGCTCTTACAAGAGTTGAGTGCGACTGTGTGTACAAATTGTCCACATGTCTTATCGCAAACGGCCAAAAGCTACTAGCCGGCGCTGGTAACGTGGGCGCACCACTTATCAATGTGCGACCCTTGTTCTTGAATAACCCTACTGCTGCTTCGGCCCAGCCGTTAGCAGCAGGGTCATCACCAGCTGTGGTTATTTGGGCAATGCCCTGTGTCTTGCACCTCTTCACGAAGTGATCGACCAGGAAAACTTTATCTTGGTCCGAATGGATTCTTTCAACAGTGTACCCAGCGCGTCTTATACGGATCACCATCTCTTGAAGTGCTTCTAACCCGTCGGACTTTTTTCCGATAGGAACAGCGATCGGCCACATTGCCGTCACTTCGCAACCATCCGAGGAGGATAGTTTTTCCACACCCATGCCATCAAACGATGCATGTGTTACTTCCCCATCGCCAGGAAGCTCGTCCGGTTCATATTCCATGTCATTATCCATGCCAAGCGCAGGTAGAATTTCACATGGTGGCACTTCGAAATGTGGTTTCTCAATCAACCCGCCGTTCTG
>CALGTP010000283.1 GCA_937902105.1 uncultured Actinomycetes bacterium | reverse complement strand
GCGGAGTCAGTGAAGACATATTGCAACTCTTCGGCCACGTAGCGATAGTTGATATTCAGCGGAGCAACCCGAGCCTTAAATGACCCGAGCATGCACTCCAGGTACTCATTGCCATTGTGTAGGTATATGGCGAGGTGATCTTGTCCACTTTCTTGGGGAGCCAAATCGGCTCGCTCGGTGTGGCAACCAAAGCCATTGTCATTGAGATAATTGGCAAGACGACGCGTGCGTGCAGTGACTTGACGCCAGGTCAGGCGATGCTCGTGAAAGACGAGACATTCCTCATCGAGTCTGCTGTTAGCGATTGCCTCATGAACCTGACCGACGGTGAATTCCTGCACGCAATGAATGTAGGTTGTCACGCTCGTTGGGTACGAATCAGACAGAGTGTGCGGAGATCGCTAGGGTTCTGATGTGGATCTTTCTGTGCCCCCCATTTCTGGAAAATCAAAGGACGGAATCGTTTTTGGTGTTTTTATCCCGCAGGGCTGGAAAATGGAGTTGTCATCGATTGCAGACCCCGCTGATAAGTGGGCCAAGACCGTTGAAGTCGCAGTGTTGGCCGATGCTTTGGGGTATGACTCGTTGTGGGTCTATGACCACTTCCATAACGTGCCCCGTCCTGCACATGAGACTGTCTTTGAATGCTGGACAACAATCGCCGCGCTGAGTCAGCAGACTTCGCGAATTCGCCTTGGGCAGATGGTCGGTTGCAACAGTTATCGCAGTCCCGCGTTACTGGCGAAAATCACCTCAACGATAGATGTCATCTCTGGTGGCCGTCTGGAGTGGGGGATTGGTGCAGGCTGGTATGAAAATGAATACCGCGCCTACGGATATGAGTTCCCAAAGCCAAAAGACCGCATCGGTATGTTGCGCGAAAGCGTGGAAATAGTTCGCAGTATGTGGACGGAGGCCGAGACCACATATAAGGGCAAGTATTACGACATCATTCGTGCGAATTGTGATCCTAAACCGATGCAAAAACCCACACCGCCGATTTGGATTGGTGGCGGTGGTGAACAGTTGACGTTACGTGTTGTGGCGATGCATGCTGATTGCTCAAACTTCGGCGGTTCGCCAGAAGAATGGGCGCGTAAACGTCAAACTTTGCTCGGACATTGTGCAACGGTCGGCCGCGACCCAGCGACTATTCGGATGACCTGGTCTCCTGAACTGTTCATCCGCAATACGGAGGCTGAATTGAAAGAGGCCGGATCGCGCAGTCTCTTCGGAGAGAACTACGACGAATGGCGTAAAGGCAACCTTGTGGGAACTCCCGATGAGGTCGCTGAAAAGGTTGCTACTTATCTCAAGCTTGGCTGTAGTGGATTCATACCGTGGAGTGCTGATTACCCTGAAACAGAATCGATTGAACTATTCGCTCAAAAGGTGATGAGTAATTTTCGCTAACCCATTTGCGATGTGGTTGTCAGGCAGATTCGTTGATCAGATATACGAACGGAAAATGATCTCGGCGACACAAGAAGGCTTCGAAGAACCTTCGCACTCAAAGGTGAACTCCATCGTCATCTGCACGCCATTTGCGATTTCTTCCACTTCAAGCAATTTCACACCGAGGCGGACTCGACTTCCGACTGGTACTGGCGATGGGAAACGAATCTTGTTTGCACCGTAGTTGACGCCCATGGAAAAACCGTCAATGCGGACCACGGTCGGGTAGAGCATTGGTCCAAGCGAAAGCGTGAGATAACCATGAGCGATAGGTCCGCCAAATGGACCACTTTTTGCCCGCTCAACATCGATATGAATCCATTGAAAGTCACCAGTGGCCTCGGCGAACTGTTGAACTCGTTCCTGCGTGATTTCAAGGTATTCGCTGTAACCGAGATGTTGGCCAACATTGCTTTTCAGTCCTTCGACTCCAGTAATCACTCGTGCGCTCATGAGGCGAGTTTAGTCATGAATACCAGACTCGCTGATGCTCGCGGCTGTGCGGATGCAAAAGAAGGGCGCACAAGGCAATTTCGAAGATGACCCCAAAAGTGTCTTGACCAGTGAGTTTGGCAATGAGTCCGAATTCGTCAAAGGGGGAGAGAATCCACAAGCGAAGGAGGAAGGGGGAAAAGGCGGCAAAGAGTGCAAAGTAATAACCGATGCGCCGAGCATTGGCCATCAAGAACCCACCACCGATATAGGACACCACCACTAGAAGACCTACTGCTAGGCCAAGTGCGCCCTTGCTAACTCTCGCGACGCCGATCCAATCGGACTTGTCTAAGAAGGCGACGAATGCGAAAAAACCGTTCAAATACAACAGCCATGTGGCGATCTGCAAAGTCTGTGGTTGCATGCGATCAAACCAAGTACGAGGGTCTAATTGTTGGTGCGAACGTTTTCTTGTCATCTCTCTAGAGTGTCACATTGCGCTCAGTTATGTGACTCTTTGAGAATAAAACCTCTGCCATTGAACAACGGCGGTAGCGTTCTCTGAATATGCGCTCTGGTTTCGTCACTCTTGTTGGTCGCCCTAATGTCGGTAAATCAACGCTGGTGAACGCCATTTGTGGCAAGAAGATCTCAATCGTTTCCGATAAACCGCAGACCACTCGGCGACAAGTGCGTGGCATCCTGACGCGCCCAGATAGCCAAATCGTCTTTGTCGACACGCCAGGACTGCATAAGCCAGTGACGGCTTTAGGCGAACGTGTCAACGCGGCAGCGATTGGAAGCATCGCTGATGTGGATGTCGCATGCTTGGTGATTGACGCAACTATGCCATTTGGATCTGGCGATCAATGGGTTGCCGATCGCCTTGACCTCACGAAGACCATTGTTGTGGTCAACAAGACCGACGTTGCCAGCAAAGATCAAGTATTTAAACAACTCATCGCCTCTTCAGGTCTTGATGCTCTGGCTTACTTTCCGATCTCGGCAAAATCAGGTCACGGTGTGGCCGAACTGGTGGCGCATATTTCGCAACGTATGCCAGAGGGGCCGATGTATTACCCCGATGACATTTTGAGTGATCTCCCTGAGGCTGATTTCGTTGCTGAGTTAGTGCGCGAGCAACTATTGGCTGCCACTCACGATGAACTTCCGTACTCCATTGCGACGCGAGTCACTGAATGGGAATGGCCGCGTATTCGTGTTGAAATTATTGTTGAACGCGAAAGTCAAAAAGGCATGGTCATTGGTAAGGGCGGTCTCGTTTTGAAGAAAGTCGGGATTGCCGTACGTGAGCAGTTGCCACCAGGTGTGTTTATTGAATTGCATGTCAAGGTTGACAAAGATTGGCAACGACGTCCTGACCGAGTTCAGCGTCTGGGTTACTAGTTTGGTCTTGCATTCAGCAGGAGAAGCCAGTTGGTAACAGATTTGAATAATCCTCACAGGTCACGAGATCACCGGCAGATGTGAGATCTCCTCGGCCCCGAGGAACAATCTGTGGGCGGCCATTGGTGGTGAAGGCGACCTGACCAATTCCAGAACGTCGAGTCAATGTCAAAACGATTTGTGCAATTGCCAATCGTTGTTCGACCCCTGGAATCCCCGAACTGAAGTTTGGCGAAAGGTCCACTGTGGCAATACCGCGCTGTAAGTCAACGAGCACTAGAAAATCATCAGGTAAGGCGTTGCGCAGTCCGATGGCGACATCGCCTTCAGGTAGCCCCTCTGAAAGAGCGAGCAAGACTTGAGTGGGAGTGACAGGGCTAAGAATAAATCTCTCAATCGGGATCACTTGGTTGGCGACCACGAAGAAGAGACTGACAGACTCCACCGGAATTGTCGATGTTGCGGGAGTACTTGACTCAACGGGTAATGCGATGGACGTTGAAGTGGATGTGCTCGTGGTGATGGTGGTAGTGCTCGGTGTGTTGAGCTCGTATGGGATATTTGCTGGGTTGACGTACTGCACAGAACCACTATCGGGGATGGTGCACGACAGTAACGAGGAAATACCCATGATGCCCATCAAGGTATATGCGAGACGAGGAGGAATAATCATGATCTGGTCTCGGGGAACTCTACGACAAAGCGTGCTCCACCATTTGGCGAATCTTCAACCCATGCAAGTCCGTTGTGCGCCCGAGCATGTTCTGCGACGAGGGCTAGACCGAGACCAGTGCCGCCAGATCGCGAGCGACCAGCAGACCCACGGGCGAATCGTTCAAAGATGCGTGCCCTTTCATTGTGTGTCACACCAGGGCCATTGTCTTCAACGGCTATCCGCGTACCTTGCCGATCACCGACTTCGATAGACACGCGGCTCACTCCACCACCGTGAATGCGGGCGTTATCCAAGAGGTTGGCCATAATTCGCTCGAATCGTTTTTTATCCACTGAGGCCAGACCATGTGAGTCGGGCGCGACCTCGATGATGATGTTGTCAATGCCGTAGCGTCCAGCGATGCGAGTGATGAGGGGCGCGAGGTCGGTTTCCTCACGATTTAAATCGGTGATCCCGACATCTAAACGAGAAAGTTCCAAAAGGTCGAGAACCATTTGGTCGAAGCGTCGAATCTGTGAGACGACTACGTCTAGAGCTTGTTGGGTTCGGTCGCTGAGGTCTGCGCGACGAGCATCCAAAACCTCAACTGCAGCGGCCAGCGCAGTGATGGGAGAACGCAACTCATGACTGACGTCTGAAGCAAAACGCGCTTCGCGTTCAATGCGGGTTTGCACAGCGTCGGCCATGCCATTGAAGGAGGCCACCAACCGTGAAAGGTCTGGATCATCTTCTTGATCAAGTCGAGCGTCCAGGCCTCCGTCTGCGATCTCACTGGCGGCCTCGCTCACTCTTTCAAGAGGCTTCATGAGACGACGACTGGCCCACACTCCACCGAGAGATGACAGAGCGCCAGCGATGATGATTCCGAGAAATAGTGCCGACCCAATAGCGTTCAGAGTCCGTTGCTCATTAGTCAAAGGAAAGGCTTCAAAGTAAGTGGCGTTAATCTCGGCGATATAGACGCCGACGGCTATGTACGGTTGACCATCAATGGAGAAGCGTTGGCGGGAGGTCGCTCCGGCGAGTGTGGAGGCCACAAGTTCAGGAGGAAAAACCTGTTGGGTGTAACGAATATCCTGGGAAAAATAAAGATCCTCGGGAGCTAAGTGAAGAACCGAAAACCCATTCTGCTCGGTTCTGATGCCGGAGATCAGTTCAAATGCCTGTGAACGACGGGTGCGTAATTGGGTGCGGATCAACTGAGCATTATTGAAAGACTGCCGCTCGACGATTTCGGTGCGACGTTCGAGTAGATACGAACGGGCACTGACGTAACTCACCGCTGATAGTGACAGGGAAGCTAGAAGCCCCGTCGCCAGGAAAAGCAGAGTGACCCGACTTCGGAGGCTCAGTTTGCGAAGGCGGGAAGGAACTTGCACATACCTATCCTTGCCCAGTTTGGAGTTCGCCGCAGAATGTAAATCGCCCGGCTCGGGCAATAAGCCAGCGAACCGGGCGAGACTGGGCACGCTGGGAGGTGAGGATCAGGGGGAGGAAGACCCCCACCGCACCAGCGTGAACGGGATTAGTCTCGCGAGACTGTGTGATGAGAAAGTGCGGAAAGTGTGCGTTTTGTGTAACAAATTGTTTTTCTGGATAAGAATGCCTCAGTGAACTCCCTGCTCTTTATTGAAGATGACGACCATATTCGGCTGGCGTTACGCCTGGTTCTTGAAGACGAGGGGTACCGGGTTCGAGAGGCCGCCGATGGGCGGAGCGGTTTGGCGGCTTTCCACGCTGAAGAACCTGACCTGGTGCTCTTGGATCTCCGGTTACCCGATATATCGGGTTTTGATGTGTGTCGGGCCTTACGGGCGATGTCGATCGTTCCGATTATTATGGTGACTGCCCAGACGGATACCCAAGACATGGTGACTGGTCTTGAGGCGGGGGCTGACGACTATGTGACGAAACCAGTCGTGCCCAAGGAGTTGGCGGCGCGAATTCGTGCCCATTTGCGACGCGCCCAATTGGTGAGTGCTACCGACTCGACAGCACCAAGTGAGATTTTTGGTGACATTGATGTCCGTCGAGATCAGGGACTTGTCTTTAAAGGTGGCAAAGAAGTCTCTCTCACTAAAACAGAATTTAACTTGTTGTGTGAGTTTGCAGATCATCCAAACATTGTTTTGTCGCGTGATCAACTCCTCGAACGAGTGTGGGGTTACGACTATCTCGGTGACAGCCGTTTAGTTGACGCTCACGTTCGCAGACTACGCGTCAAGATTGAAGATCAGCCAGATGAGCCTCGTCTGATTGTGACGGTACGCGGAATCGGTTATCGGCTCATGCCGGTTATCTGAGGAATATTTTCTTTTGCTACTTACTCGGTGATCGTGCGCAGGAAATCTTCGGCCTCAGAGCGAATTAAGGTACGTCGCATCTTGGGCATAGCGTTCAAGATGGTGCTCTTGTAGCCAGAGTTGGCTAAGCGCGGATCAAAAACGGCAACCACTCCTCGATCTGTTGCGTTACGTATTAGTCTGCCTGTGGCCTGAGCCAAACTCGTTGCGGCGCGCGGTAAATCAATTTCTCGGAAGGCACTTGGACCAACTGCTTCACGGCGAGCCTTCATCAGGGGATCATCTGGACGAGGAAACGGAATGCGATCGAGCGTCACCAATGACAGGGTGCGCCCAGGAATATCAATCCCTTGAAAGAATCCTTGTGTGGCGAACAGGCACGAGGATTCATCTTCACTGAATAGTTTTAAGATCTGGGTTTTCTTGTATTCGCCTTGAGTGAAGATCGTGTGTGGAAGTCGGTCGCGTAATGCGGCGGCGGCTGCGTTCATTTTGGCAATACTCGTAAACAGCGCCAAAGTGCGACCACCTGCGGCCTTGATGAGGTGAAAAAGCTCGTCATGCATCAGAGCGCCGAATGAAGGATCATTGGGATTTGGAAGATGCCCTGAGCAGTACAAGACTGCATTTGCTTGATAGTCAAATGGGCTCTCGACATCCAACGTATTGACTTTGTCATTAGGCAACCCGACACGTTGGGGCATATTCGTGGGGATGGTGGCACTTGTCAAAATTGCCGTTGTCTTTTGCCAAATGCCAGCACTAAGAGTCGGACCGACGTTCAATGGGGCTATTTCCAAAATGGGTCGGTCAGGGGTTCCCGATACGAAAGGAACATGAGTCTCATTGGTCTGCAGAGCAGCATCGAGAGTTTCCGCGAGGCGTGTAGCCATGGTCTGGGCACGCAACTTGCGTTGATTGCTGTCGTCATCTTTTGTCTCAATAACCCGGAGTATTTCTAAAACTTTTGCGACCACTCTGCGTCCCGCAGCCAACACCGATGTCACTTCATTGGGTAAAGGTGCGCTGATCCGCTTTCCAGAATCTGGTTGAAGGACTTCATTGAGCATGTGTCCAATATCAACTATGTCTGAAATTATTTTCGGATCAGCAATAATTCGTTTGGTGATTCCCGCAAAGGAGTTGAAATTACCCGCCGACATGGTGACGCCAACAGTGCTACTCATGATGTCTTCTAATCCATGGGCCTCATCCACGATGAGTACATCATGCTCGGGAAGAAGCTCGCCATCGGAGGCAACATGAAGACCATAGAGGTATGTATTGACAACCACGATTTCTGCTTCACCGGCGCGTAATCGGGCTAATTCGGAGAAGCATTGACCGCCTTGTGGACAGCGACGCGCACCTGGGCACTCATCGCTACCAACGCTGACCGCGCTCGTGGCGCGCTCACTGGGAGACCACGTGATTTCATCCATGTCGCCAGATTTACTTGTTTGCGCCCATGTGGCAATCTTGGTAACTTCGCGTTTGATGGAGTCCGACATTTCTTCGACTTCTAACAGAGTGGGTGAGTCGTCGCGCTTTGCTTTCTCCTCTGAAAGATGTAGTTCTGCAACACGCTGCATGCAGACGTAGTTGCTACGACCTTTAAGTACGGCAAAAGAGATCTCGCGATTAAGATATGGCCCAAGATTTTCGGCGAGAAAGGGCAAGTCTTTTTTCGCCAATTGATCCTGAAGGGCCTTGGTGGCCGTGCTGATGACAACACGTTTTCCACTGAGAATCGCTGGTACGAGGTAGGCGATCGTTTTGCCTGTCCCTGTCCCTGCCTGGACGACTAGATGAGTCTGATTTTGAAGAGCCTCTTCGACGCCTTGAGCCATTTCCTTTTGCCCTGGGCGACTTTCTGCATTGGGTAGGGCCGAGGTGGCAATCTCCATCGCATCCGAGAGATTTATTTTCCTACGAGGCACAGACACAATCTTGAACCGTAGTTCACGGGTGACAGATATATGTTTTTTAGGAAGAATGAACTCGACGGGCGAGGGCCAATGCTTGGTCAAGATCCTCGGCGGAGTACTCGGGCCATGTATTGGCAGTGAAGTGAATGGGGGCACCATTGGATTGCCAGAGCAAGAAGTTTGAGAGTCGCCGTTCACCCGAGGTTCGTACGACAACATCCACGTTGGGCATCTGCGGGAGGTACATCTGTTGAGCAAGATTTTCAATCGTGGGTTGCAGGCCGCGATCATGCAAGAGTCTGGCGGCCTCGGCGATTTCGGCTCGACTCCCATAATCGAAAGCGACAGTCAAAGTCATCCCAGTGTTGGCAGAGGTATCTGAGATGGCCTGACGTATGGCTTTTTGGACAAAGCGCGGTGTTCTGGCTGCTGGATCCTCGAAGCGCCGCCCGATCCAACTGACTCGTACGTTGAGTTCGTTAAGTTCTTTGACTCGCCCAAAGAGTCGCTTGTGAAGGCTCAAAATGTGGCGTACCTCTTTGCGAGGACGGATCCAGTTTTCGGTGGAGAAGCCAAAAACGGTGAGGTAATCAACATTGCGCGCCACGCAGAGGCGGACCACTGCCGCAAGATTCTCTTCACCTTGGGTATGGCCAGCGATACGCGGTAGTCCGCGCCTTTGCGCCCATCTCCCGTTGCCATCCATAATGCAAGCCACATGCATGAGTCCCTACGGTACTTGCCGCCACCACTCCCATGCGTCATTGATCACTTCACACATGGGCTCAACTATCTCCGTTGAGTGCTCTCCCATCGGCAACAATGGAAGATATGTCGCAACTCTTTCGCCGAGTCTTGAAGCCTCGTGGGCAAACACCGGAGTTGGGCGTTTCATCGTTGAGGCACATTGTTGTCGCTGGTGGTTCAATCGAGGAATGGCGCAGTTTTGATGCGCCGCAGTGGCAGAACCGACTTGCGAGTTTGGCTCGCGCGGGCAAGGCATCTGGAGCACGATTTATCTCGGTGCATCCATACGATATTGGCTCCACCGAGTCATCAAGTATGGCGCAATGCGAGAATATGCCCGAGCGTCTGATCATTGATGGTGTGCAGGTCACAACCCACCCTCATAGCGATGGTCGGATGCGGCTTTGTTCAGTTCTTGGGGCCTGGGACGAATCTCAGGAGATCACCGAATTGTCTTTGGATGCGGTGTTGTTCGGAGAGGCCGGCGAACCAGATCTAGTTGTTGTACTTGGGCCTCCCGATCGCTTACCGCGATCATTGATGTGGGAATTGGCCTACAGCGAGATTGTTTTCATTGATCAGTCGTGGGCAGATTTACATTCGGCA
Organism: uncultured Actinomycetes bacterium; assembly: GCA_937902105.1. GTDB lineage: Bacteria > Actinomycetota > Acidimicrobiia > Acidimicrobiales > Ilumatobacteraceae > Casp-actino8. The sequence goes on along the minus strand of CALGTP010000283.1, from coordinate 315 downwards.
GACATTGAAATTGCCATCGCCGAGTTTGCCTCACGGCAACGGCGTTTCGGCGGTGTTGACCCGTGACCTCGCGCTTGTATCGGGACACGGGCATAGTTCTGCGCACATATAAATTAGGTGAGTCAGACAGAATCGTGATTTTCCTGACAGAAAATTACGGCAAAGTGCGGGCAGTCGCTAAAGGAATTCGCAAAACCCGATCAAAGTTTGGGGGTCGCCTTGAGCCACTTTCACATGTGGCGGTGCAGTTCCACCGGGGTCGCGATTTAGATATCGTCAGTCAGGTCGAAAGTGTGGATTCGCATGGAACAGTTT
>CALGTP010000282.1 GCA_937902105.1 uncultured Actinomycetes bacterium | reverse complement strand
AAGCCTGGGCACCAATGCCAGGGTGACTGTACAGATGTTCTTTTTGGAAAGCACACTTTCTCCAGTGACCATGCAAGCAGGCCTTCGAACATTCTTTTCGGGCACACAAAGCCGAACCGCAAAGCTGACCCGAAGACAGGTGAAGACCGATTTGTGGAGGCATGGAAAGCGTGGGAAGCGCTGCAGCTTACCAGGGCCGGGCGGGCCTGGAGCAAGCTTCGAACTGAGAGACGAGCGCCGGTGCTCCTCGACGTAGCTCAGTTCCGAGACTGGTGTCTCTCCAATGCAGTTGCCGCGACGGTGGTGCAGCACTGGCTCTTGCCTTGGCTGCAAGGTGCATACAGGCATGTGTGTCAGCAACCTTCGAGGACTATGCGGAAAGCAAACGAGGTGAATCCGCAGTGTACTAAGCTAATGTTCTCGAAGCTGCATGCGTCTGGCCGAGCTATGCTGCCTCCTTTGCCTTGGCGAGCTGCCCTGGAGATAGTGCGCTATGTAGGCCACATGTATTCAGACGATGGTGTGCAGATCATTATTGCTGATACCCAGGAAGCAAAGAGGTTTGCTGTGGCGGCGGCGCCTGACAGCGACGAACGCATTCTCACAGGAACCGGGGTTCACCCAGGACAGCTCCTACCTGAGGAATTCGCGTCCGCCATAGCCGCCGAAGTGTCCTGGAACTTAGACCTGCTGGCAGAGGGCCGCAAGAGACCAACCCCCAACTCCATTGCGCCTGTCTCCGACAAAGATGACCACGCTTTGGGCGAAGGTCACAGAGGCAAGGTTGAAGACGCAGTGCAGTGCCAGGATTCCGAGGATGATGTGCACGCAGAAGATGTTGTGGAGAGGCCCTATTCCGGGGAACTTGGTGTGCAGTACAGGCCAATGCTGCATATCCCCGAAAACGAAGTGCTGGGCGTCGCACACCGCCTGATGGCCGCCCAGGCGCTGGACGGCAGGGCAAAGAGCAAGAAGGAAAACGTGGCGACATTTTTTGTCAATTTCAACGATTTCTACAGCATTGAGTTACATCGTGACAGTGCTTGCAACGTCACCTGGGCTCGTCCCCCTAGACACGAGCAATCCATGGCGGCTAGGATTCAAGACAACAACAAAATGTTGCAAGCGCAGAAAGCTTTGCGTGACAGAAGAGCAGCAAAGGCAGCAGGTGCCACTCACGATAGGGATGCCGATTCTGACGAAGAGATCGTGCGCTTGCTGGACGCGGCCTCGCATCCGGGGACGATCTTTGCCACAGATGGCAACTGGTGGGAAGAAGCGCCGGCCCAGGAGGCCAGACGACTGGTTTGCCAGACAGGTGCTGCTAAAGATAAACAGCAGTACGAGATGGTGATTCTGTGCATTGCGCCTCTGCAGCAATTGTGGGAAGCAGCCCTGGCCCGAGGCCGTTTGGCCGAATTCAGTTCGCCAGCGGGGAGGTTGAAGTTGCTGCAAGATGCTACAGCGCTCGGCGTGCTTCCAGAACGGGTCTTCGGTCACGGCACAGGAGGCTCGGGCAAGACATACTGCATCACAGAGGTTGTGGTTAAGGTGTACGAGCGCTTTCTCCCAGAGCACAGCCGCAAGCAAGCCGCTCAGAATTCTGCTGCTCGGTTGATGCGGGGGCAGACTATGCATGCAATGGCTGGCTTGGTCCGGAACGCTCCGTATACGAACGAGGAGCCTTCAAAGAAAGTCCGACAGAAACTTGCTGCCGTATGGGAACCAGCCGGACTGATTTACAACGATGAGATTGGAGCCGCAGCTCCAGCCTTGTACGCGACATTGGACGCGAGGGCCTTCTGGGGTCGCGCTGACAGCTTGCAGTTGGACCCCGCGTCCATGGCGGAACACCCGTTTGGAGACTCTTTGCTGCACATCGATTGCGGAGATTTCGCCCAGCTGAAACCGGTTCCCAGGGGTAGTGCATCTTTGATGGAGGCATTCCTGCTGAAGACTGAAGGCTACAGAGAGGAGGAACGAGTGAAGCCTTTGGCGGACATGGATAAAAAGGGCATTCGAAGCTTCGATCTCGTGAGTGAAAAAAAACACCATCGAGTTCCAGGGCACATACCGCTTCAAACCTGGGGATCCGCTGATCCAGCTCCTGCAAGTCATGCGCACCATCGGTGGCCAAGAATTGCCGGCCAGGCTCAAAAAGCAAATTGAAAGCCGTATCAAATGCGGCGTGCACGATCCTCGGGCCCGGCCGAGCTACCGTCTGCCTGCTAGTGCAGTGCAGAATGCCGTCACAGAGAATAATTTCTGCAATGGCATGTTCAGCGCGGTGAATTGGGAGCAGGTGGCGCGGCTTCAGCAGATATGGGCGATGAGGAACGCTCGTGAGTCTCTGGGACCACGAGCTCTGCAGAACACTCGCGAAGGAAAGCCCAAGTGGCTCTGGAACACTTTCTGTCCGTATCTTTGTAGGCAAGCCACCCGCTTAGCTGATATCTTCGCTCGGGTCATAGGCCGGAAGATGGGGCAACCTGGGCAGCTAGTCTGTTTCGCTCAGAGGGTAGATCGCCCTCAGGTCCAACAGTTTGCGAGCGATGTCGTTCTCATGAGAAAGGCGTTGGAGATCGTTAACATGACAGATACCGGCAAGTTGTCCGGACTCTGCAGCATGTACATCGGCATGCCCATGAAGGTGACGACGAAGGTCTTGCCGCCGGACATAGTCCAAGAAGCGACCGCAGAGGTGCTCGGCATCAGCTTTCATGAGGAAGAGTGCTATGGCATGCCACGCCGACCAGATCCGCCGGGCAGCTGGCCTCCACCAAATCACCCTTGCTGGCAACGTGGGTGGGTGCTACTGGATCGTTTGCCGCGCTGCGTCGAGCTGCGCATGCATGGGGAGTACGAAGATTACACCGGCACTGGTCGGCCCGGAGTCTATCTCATGGAGCCGAAGAATGCGGACTGGGATTTCAAGTACCAAGCACAGAAGATCATTAACCATCCGAACGCCAAGCCGGTGGTGCAGAAAGCGGCTAAGACTGTTGTCTCCATGCGAAGTTCTCAGTTGCCACTAGGCCCTGCCGGCGTGGGCACCTTCAACAATTTCCAAGGGAAAACAGTTAAAGACGAGTTGGGTGTCCCCATGGGCCACACCATCGACTTGAAGCTCATGCAGAAAGACGACGAAAACTGGGCGCACTACTACATGATCTTGGGGCGGGCCACCTCCCTAAGCACAACAATGCTGCTGAACTTTCCCACTACAGAAGACGGCGAATACGATTGGTCCATGTTTGAAAGGGGCCCGCCTGAGTACATGGCTCATGTGTTCCAGGGACTGCAGAACAGGTACAAGAAAACAGTGCGCTTGGTGGAGAAGAAACAGCGCCAGCTTAAGATCTTCCCTGCTTTTGAACAGATTCCGAAACTGAAGCAGCTAGGTAATGGCAGGTTCGAGTATGCGCCAGAAGCGTGGGACAAGGCTGCGGGCTGCAGAGGCAAACGGCCAAGCGAGGCGCTGACTGAAGGAATGGGTCTCGCGCAGCGGCTCGATGAGCGCCGGCAACAGCAGCAGCCTCCACGACGCAGGCTACGCTCTAAATGTGCAGGGAAGGATCCCGAGGAAATTGCAGAGGTGGAGGCGAAAAAAGGGACAAGGACTGAAGCCCAGGAGAAAGCTAAAAACGCGGCAGAGGAGCACGCAAGAACGGTGGCTGAGGAAAAAACAAAGAAGAAGGCTGAGGGAACAGCGAAGACGGAGGCTGAGGAGAAAGTGAAGAAGGAAATTCTGGAGAAAGCGAAGAAGGTCGTGGAGGAAAAAGCTAAGAAGGAGGCTGAGGAGAAGGCAACTCAGGAGGCTGAGGAAGCAAAAAACGCGGCAGAGGAGCACGCAAGAACGGTGGCTGAGGAAAAAGCAAAGAAGAAGGCTGAGGGAATAGCGAAGACGGAGGCTCAGGAGAAAGTGAACAAGGAAATTCTGGAGAAAGCGAAGAAGGTCGAGGAGGAAAAGGCTAAGAAGGAGGCTGAGGAGAAGGCAACTCAGGAGGCTGAGGAACAGGCAAGGGAACAGGGTCCGAGGCCTGCTCGCAATGAGCGCCCGGAGGCACCATCTTGGCGGCCATGTTGCAACTGTGGCCATGTGCGCTGTAGCACGGAGAGGTGCTGCGCCTGCGACACGCAAGGATGCAACGTGATGTTGCCAACCTGCCCATATTACAAGTTCGACCATCGAGTGGAGCACAGCGATGGTGCCTATGGAGATTTCGCCCCACACATGACGCAGACGGCTGTGCATTGCGAAGGCAATGTGGTGTGGATAGATGCCCGCAAGCACAAGAGAGGCTTTGCTTCAGGAGAGGGTTGTAACTGCCTGATCTTTTCCTTGGCTGGTGTCCTCGGCGTTGGTCGCCCAGATGCTTCAACTATCCGCAATGTGCTGCGAAGTCAGTTCACATCGGGGCCTGCTCTTGTACAAGAAAACAACTACCTCATAGCGGAGTTTCACTGGAGAGCAATTGTGCAGGCTTTAGGCCAAGACCCTTTGCAATATCGCCTGACGGTTGTGTCTCTGGGCCAAACTGACCATGGGTCAGTACATGGCGCTGGCGTTCAGAACTTGGCCATCGGCGACATTGGCAACTACCATTTCATCCCGCTGATGCCAGCTGAAGGCCCGAGTCTGCACGCATGTAGAACCTGCAAGTGCTTCTTCCTATATTTCTACGCATCCACTATTAGGGATACACGAGTCATGCTCTTCACCGCACATCACATGATTCACTTTTCTTTGCCATGGGAGGTCTGGACCTTTGAGCGACGCCTGGACCGTGGTATGATGTTTTTAGAGACGTGTTTGGTTCTTGCGGCACATGTTTTGGAATTATCCGTGCGTTGACCACTTGGGAATGTTTGACCGTGTGTTGTGGTTGTTATGAAAGAGGTAGTGTGCTGTCCGGGTGTTTTCCGTGTTGTTGGGCAATTGTTGTTACAGCGCCAAGTACAAAACACTATATGAGAGTCGCACAGAATTGGACCATAGCTGTGCATATCGCAGCGTGTGCCATCTCTGTACCACTACGCTGTCATCCGCATTTTGTTGTGCTCTTGCAGAGAAATAAAATTAAATACTCGTCCTCCGAGAGCAGCCCATGAATAATCACTTCTTCTTTATGATCCGAGGTTAAAAGTGTGTGTTGTTTGTGTCTTTGCGACCACGAAAAGCAGCTCCGGTTTCTGGTGAAATAAAAATCGGTTGCAAGACATGCCAGAAGCCCTTGCACATGCTGTTGTCGAGCACTTCACGAGCTGGTATT
>CALGTP010000281.1 GCA_937902105.1 uncultured Actinomycetes bacterium | reverse complement strand
ACCCGGGAAAAACCCGGGAAAACCCGGGAAAAACCCGGGAAAACCCGGGAAAAACAAGGAAAAACCATGAAAAACTATAAATAACATGGACACCACTTGAAACGACAATTTCGTCAGCAAAAACTTGATTTTTGCATTTTCGATGGCAAACTGCAAGCAAATCTATGAAATAAACTTGAAATCGCAGCAGAATCCTGTTCGAGTGAAGTTTCGCAGTCCGATGTGTATTCTCGCAACTTAGGATGTGCACATGCACAAAATCGGTGTTGTGCAATGCAATACATATGCGCATGTGATTCGAAGCCTATGGCATGTGTGTAATCGGTTTCAAACAACATGTGTGCACACCATCCCATGAATTCACACAACATGCGTGCAAATCTAAACTGGTTTAATCACATGTGACAGCCAAGTAGGTTTTGGGACGCATTTACGATGCATGTCATGATCAGTGCAAATAGATAGTGTTTCACGCAGACCGTAAGAAATTCATTAAACGAGTGGCGAATGTTTGTGATTTGATCGTCTCAGCAGGCTATGAAACTCTTAAGCACAATAAAACCAGAACTGCTCGTTCTCCACACCACTCAACACTAAACCTACTGCTACGGGTTCAAAACCACCGATGGCAAAACAGCGATAACTCTCACGGGACAAGAGGTGAAACTCAAATGCTGTGATTTTGTATATGTTGAAGTCTTGCCTGCTGCTTCCATGGCCCACACAGCCAGATAGGCTGCACACTCCTCAATGCTCTCAAACTGGTTGACCCGAACATACTTCCAGCATGCTAGGTGGCAATTGCCAGCACAAGCGACATATGCCCGGCGATTTCCTGAAGTACAATTGTCAAGGCGAACGACGACTTGCAATGGCTCTGCAAGGAGTGGACTATCCACAGTCACTGTGAGGGAGTCCTGCCTTTGGATTGTTCGGGCTGCGCCAGGCATCAACACCTGCAGCGCCATTGCCTGCATGTCTGCCAGTTGACTGGCCAACGACGCATCCTCTGTCGAAGGGAGCGCAAGCTGCCCAAACTCTATGTCAGGCTTGACATTGTCCATCAAAAATGCGAGATCAGAGTCGCGCAACCTTGAAGGGTTCTCGCTCTGCTCGATGATGTGCATGAGTTGCAACAGTTGTCGCTTATCTTTGAGAGTCACAAGAGCTTTGTAATATGCATCGGTGAGGTTATGATGTACGCAAGGCAACCTGCCATCCATCAGTGGCATCCGCTGAAATATGGCCTCCGACTCCACCAACGCAACAAAGTACCACCGAGGTTTTGCAAGCGAGAGAACAAACTCCTTCGTCGCGCCATCTGCGTAGAAATCTAGCTGAGGTGCGCGAACAGGTTTCCAACCACGTCTTGCCAATGTCATGAGGAGATCCAGTTTGCAAAGATCAGACGGGGCCTGACACAGACAAATGGAAGCAGCAACAAAGCAAATGCTGTGTTGTGTTATATTTCCTGTTTGGTTGTTGTTGTTTGTGACTGCAACACCGAACATGCAAAACAAAATACAGTGAAAACATAACACACACACACACACACGATTCGATGCCTTCTGAGCTGTATGGGACAAGGCATCTGTGCTGCCTACAGAGAAAGCGAAACTGGCTGAGAATGACACCGCCTGATGATTCAAATCGTATGAGGCATCACCAAGTTCAGTGGTCCTTGACCTCAGCATGCCAACATTCACCATGTCTTGAACAATATTCTCGGCAATCTCCAAGGAACCACTTCCTAAACTCTTCAAAGTCTCAGAGCTTACATCGTACCAAACATCTGACCCCGAAGGCAAGTCGATAAAGAACTTGATGACTGCATGCCACACATCAGACGCATTGGATCTCCGGCGCGGTTGTAGCTCCAAGCAAGTCGAGTTTCCCCCCATCTCGGCATGTGGCATTGCAAGAATGCTGGAGCGAGCATCCCCGGCCGCAGGGAGCGAGACAAACATCACATTGTCGGGCTTCATCTCCCATACCACCATCTCCTCAACAAACTTCTTGAAGCCGATGCGGCTGAAAAGAGAGACCATGTTCAAGCACGTTGTCTCTTCAGAGACGACGCTGAAATTGCCAACAACCCCATCGCTAGCTGCGATGTTCAGACGCACAGCTGCGATCGACTTAAACCTCTTTGGGTCGGTTGCAAGGACCTGTCTCATAGCCAAATTTGTCTTGACCACCTTAAAGAAGACATGTGAGGCATGATCTCTCCCCAGCTTTACAACGCTGGCCGGCTTCTGAGCCAGCTCCAAGGCATCTTTCAACAGAGGGGCAAAATCGACGACTGCCAAAGCATCTCCAGGAACAGCATCATCCACTGAGTCTGGCTTGACTGCAAGGTCAGCCATAGCGCGAGGAATAGAGAACACTTGACCGTCCAACCTTGATCTCACATACTCCAGACCTGCCTTGTCCTCAATGGCCAACACAGGGTTGGCAATCTTGTGCTGGCCACGCCACTTGTTCACTACTATGATTTCTGCCGCGGCACTGCAAAACTGCTGTCGCGGCAAACAATGGTAGATGGCGTCCACTACATGAACAAACTTTGCATGTCTGATGAACTCATTGCCCAAATCAGTTGACCTCAAAACCACACGGCACATTTGGCGCTGCCAAATGCTTGCAAGGAAACATTTGAAGTGCCAACACTTGAGCAGCTCCATGACCTGGGGGGTCCGAAGTCTGCTCCCGACGGTAGGAGGCTTCATTGGCTTACCCGGCTTCGCCTGCAAGGCATGTATCCTGGCATGCAGCTCCTCAACTCGCTGCTCGTGTGTAGGCAAGAAGTTCGCCTCTTGGATTTCAATTGCCAGCAAGGGGTCGATGACGCCAGCCATAGCACCTTGATGCACAAGTCGCCTGAAGCCAGTCGGACTAGTTGGAGACATGATCCGAAATGTGTACCGATGAACTTCGCCAAGCCTGTTTTGCTTAGCCATCTCTTCCCAGTAATGCTCGGCTTCTACGCATATGCGCTGTGACTCAGCATCCACAGGCCAGATACCCAAGAGGAGCCATGGAGGCTTCTCCCAATAGGCCCACTTCACCTCAATCTCTTCGCACCACGCTGAAGTCAAGTGATGCAGAAGATGTGCAGCACGAGTCCGCAAGTCCAACGGCGCACTTGTCAGATGAATTTGGAGCTGTTCTGAATTGCAGTTCCGCACCGATGCAATCATCTCCCTGGCCTTGCCGCGGGCCAGCGCAGAAGCTCTACGCCCTTGTCTCCAACAGTCATTCAAGTTGCAATGCTTTTTGAGCATGCGTAGCTTTGCGATGGGAGATAATGGCTGCGTCCAAATCCAATCATGGCAATCACATCCGACGAACCAGCGCATGTTCTTGCCCACTACAGCTCCAAATGTTTTGTAAACTTCACACTCGAGCACCAGATCCTCACGAATGCTTTGGCATTTCTCCACAATTTTGATGGACTTAGCATTGGAGTTGGTGCCACGAAATGCCTCACTGTCGAATCTCTTGAGGAAGATATTGATAGTGTCAGACAGCCTACGGAAGACCCTCTCCATGTATTCCCACTTCCAATCGACCACTGAGTATGGCCAGTTTTGAAAGAGGTGCACCTCATCATGTGGAACACCGCACTTTGTAATAAAACGAGAGTTAGTATCTGAGTCCCCTAAGATGGACAGTATTGCTGAGACAACCCCGATGAAGTCTGTAAAACCCGGAGCGCTCGTACATGCATGCTCGAACGCATTCCAACCCTGGTGCAGCGGACCTGTGACCTTGACCAGGAGAGGCCATTGAAAAGAGCCTGGGTCCGACGACGACGCCTGCGCATTGCCATTGCGCATCTCTTGCACCACGGACTCGGCACTGCTACCTGCTTCCATGTTGGGGATGTCATCAAGAAGCCTCTCAGTGCCCTGATCGAAAATTGCACCACGCATGCTCCACCTCAGCGTCTGCATGCCAACCTTAGTGCCCGATTGTATCGTCGCACCATGAAGCACACAACGGATTTTGTGAGCGAGGTCGGCCTCACCATAACCCAATGTGGCGGCTGGCCAGATATGTCTGCGAAAGCATTTGTTCAAGTCCAGCTCCAGGCGCTCACGACACGACAAGCTGCCAGGTATTATGAGCATGTCGTTGCGAGTCATGAGGTAATTGAAACCAGATTGCTTCGACGCATCGATAGCCAAAGAGCCGACGATACGCACCTCCTCAGCAGAGGCATTGAACAAGCGCTGGTCCCACAGCATCAATGCAGAATCGAGTTTAATCCTCGTTCGTCTCTGTGTATTTATGCCAGGTGGACGGATAGTCCCATCTTTCAACTTCTTCTTCGCCGCATCCAGCTCGTCCCCCTCAAGAAGAATATCAGCCGCCAACTCCAAAACCTGCATGATGTCAGAGGTAGATGCTTGGCGCCGCAGAAAGGTCGACAACTTGAAGAAGTTCAGCACCTGGGACATTGGCCACCGAAGTCCTCTTGCGCTATCAGGCTCACGCTCAGGGCCCTCATCCGAAGAAGTATCACCATCATCGCCGTCGCCATCATCCAAGCCAGCCCAATCACAAAAACCTGGGTCGAAAGGCACCTCGATCATCAAACGGTCTAATCCACATTGTTTGACATCACTAGGCTTAAGTGGAAGTGTCATCGCAGCTCCATTCCTCATGGCATTCAGTATGTGCTCAGGCACGCTGGGCAACCTGAGGATCTGCCAGTTCTGGACTTGTCGGCGCCATCCTTCGACTGGCGCCTGAGGCAAAAATCCCATCGCCAGGACTTCCTTCAGCAAATTTGCATCCAGGAACTTAGTATTCCTGCGAGGTTGGAACGCCAAAGGGTTAGGCAAAAGTCCAGTCTGTCCGACGCAAGCCTTCAGAGGTTGCTCCCAAGACTGCCACTCTTCCCAAGGAAGTCTAGACTGCATCGCTGGTGAAGCAGCTTCATGGAAGGCCAAAAGCTCTTGCATCTCACTACCATCTGGATCCTGGTACTGTTCAAGACGATCGACTCGCAGAAAACCAAGTAAATGTTCTGCAGAGGCGAGAAACACATAATTGCTGTCGGCACGCTGTTTTTTCCGTGGCGCCTCAGACCAACTCAAATTACGACATGGAAGCATGCCGAGCGATGCATCGATTGATGAATTAAGCCAAAATTGCTACGGTTGTGTTGAATAATGCGAATACTTGTTGTTCAAAGTGGCCTTGGATCATTGTTAAATACTTGATGTTTGCTCCCCTATGGATTTATATGGTTTGGGGGCAT
>CALGTP010000280.1 GCA_937902105.1 uncultured Actinomycetes bacterium | reverse complement strand
AGACCGCCGTCACCGCCGACCTCGCCGCCGCTGTCTCCGCAAGCGCCTTTTCCGCTCCTGTTGCCAGTTTCGGCGGCAGCCGTGCAGGCGGAGGCGGCGGCAGAGGTCGCGCCTCAGGTCGCGCAGGAGGCGGCAGAGGCGGCAGAGGCCTTGTTACAGCGCCGACCACCGGTTCGGCTTCTTCGCTAGTTCCTCTCGGCAAACGTCCACCTTTGTCAGATCCGCCCGGCAGCAAGGCGAAGCAAGCGCGCCGTGAACCGATCAGAACAACGACATGGGCCCTCATACTATTGTCGAATGACACCGCACACGAGAAGCTCAATGTGGACCTCAACAAGGCTGAGGTCATAGATGATGCTGCTGGCCACAGGGAAGAAGACGCTCATGAGACGAGCGCCGATTTCGAGAAGGTCACTCGCGCAATGTTTGAAAAGACTTTGGACACTTCTGCAGAAGTCTTTCGTTTGACTATCACGGAGATGATGAACAACACGAAAAAGTCCATCGAAACTGAGGTCGGGCAGGCTAACAATGACGTCTTGACGATCTTGCCGTCGAAAATTCGTTCTCTTGTCGAGCAACTCCAAGCCGAAAGATCAGAGGCATTCGAGCACCGACAATCAATGAAGGACCTCGTCGACCTTCAACATCAAGCACACCTCACGGAGGTACGTGAAGACACTCACGATTCCTTGCGTCTATCTGTCGGAATTCAACGCCAACGGGATCTGACATACGGTGACTACTGGTCTACACTACCAGAAGCGGATGCCTGCGTACGTCATCTATCCTTGGCTCCGTTGCGAGTAGTGACGGGTCAATCGGCAAAGTGCAAAGCCTTTGTCTGCATGTCAAGGAGGCGTGAGGACCAAAAAGATCGTGTCAAGAACTTCTTCATCGAGGAGGGTTGCAAGTGCATCGTGCTCCTCCAACAAGTCTCGATGCAGCAGCTGAGATCGGGCACCTACTATCCAAGTGCTTGGACAAAGTACGTCGTTCAAGAAGAGCGCATTCCTATTCCGACACTTCCCTCTCTTGCTCCCCATCTCACTTACGAGGACAAAGTATGGGCATGCGTTCTTGTCCGATCACATACTTGTCAGGCTATTCCTAATCCGGCTCTTCGCCAAGGCACAACATCGGAACGAACAACCGGGTGTGCAATTTCGTGCGGGGCGTCAGATGCACCGAGTTCCTCAACAGTTCCAAGTACAGCTTCCGCACTAGCTCGACTTGGAGTGGGACCTCAGGGGCGCAAGATGAAATCAACCCAGCTGTTCGCTTTGCTCAAGTCCGCTTTCGAAGCGAAATCGCGGAGGTGGTCAGTACATGACGTGCTGCAGGAGATGAAGGCCTACGACCCGTCCGCTTCCCTGACCATGGCCTACTCGGTATTGCGGCTCCTCAAGCAACCAAGCATCCTATCGCCGGAGTTCAACACGAGCTTGATGTTTGGCTTGGCTCGCTACCTAACAGACCAAGGGTTCGGTGTGGTATTCCACGTCGTCAACGCCGTCACGGTCGCCCAGATGATCACGGACATCGTCGAAAAGCAATACAAGGGTTACCAGAAGAAGAATCCCGAAGCCAGGTCTGTCAAATTCAACGTCGAGAATATCGAGCCATCTATAGAGCAGTACCGCAAGGAGGAGGAAACCAACAACAAGTACGTCTTGGGCTGGACTCTCATTCCACCCAATATGATGTATGGCAACGTCGCTAACTTTGTACCCGTCGATGCCATCGATGGTGCTTCCATGCGTAAGCCGGCTGCTGGGACCATGTTCATCAGGGGCACGAAGGATGCGGACGATCATTACCACCCGATTTCTCTGAGTATCTTGCTCGCGTCTGAGAACAATCTAGCACTGGGTGCCATCATGGATGCCGAAGACGTCTTGCTCAAACAAAGTCGCTCGAGCTCCACACTCGTGCCACTCAGTGCCTCACCGCTAGATGCCTTCGGACGTGTTACAATCACAGATGGTGGTCAGGCACTTATGTCCCAGCAGAAAGGAAAGCATCCTACAACGGCCTTATGGCGATGCGAGCGTCATATGAAAGCGGATCTCCAGAAGCGACAGGACACGAGCTTGAACATTTACGAACAGCTCTTGCACTTACCTTACGGGAGGAAGCAGGAGACGGACGCTCTCTACCACAAACTTCCAGAGCGCAGTCCTCTTCTAAAAATTCCGAAGGATCAAGTAAGCCAGGCTTACCTCGAGGCATCCCTGTATGGGAACAAGACGAACAACTTTGCGGAAGTCCTCAATCTGGTGTTCGAGCACGCTCGAACTCAACAGGAGCTATCCAACTCCATGCTCGCCGTCGTCTCGATTCTTAAGTGCAGGCACGACAATCTACTCGCAGGGGTAAAAAAATGCAAAGCAAACGCTTTACAAAGACAGTCCGTGGCACATCTCCTTGCGACGGACAAGTGGCCTGATACCGCGACGACGGAGTCGGTTCTCAGAGAATACATCTCGTTGAGGGACGTAGCTATGAACGTGATGGAGGTCAAACACATTCAGCTACGCCAGTATACCGTGAGACGTTCTTTGGAGGTCGTGCACACGGTGGACTTGGACTTCCTGCACCAGGGGAACTATCGAAAAGCGTGCTCCTGTGGCAAGTGCGGAATGAGGAAGCTATGGTGCAAGGATGTTCAGGCTGTCTTTCGCACGACAGGCACGGCATGGCAAGCATGGGTGGCCCCTCATGATCGTGCCGAAACCTGGGAACTGCAAGTCGGGCCTGACTTCATTGTGCCGGGCGGTAAGGCTATCATCGAAAGTTTACAACAATGCCACAAGTCGGGTCAATTCCAAGCTCTCATTCAACCAGAACTTCGTCCGGTTCCGAAGGGTCGTCCCGCGAGTCTTCATCCAACAGCGGATGAAGACAGACGTATCAAGAGCATCATGGAGGACAAAAACTCGGCCAAAAGAGCTCAATCGGAGTTTGCGGTCTTGGCAACAAAAGGAACATCTGGTCAACGTGGTGGCAAGGGAGTAAAGAAGAAGTGCCGCTTGTGCGGGAAAGAAGGGCATAGGCGCCCGCAGTGCCCCACAGCACAGGAGATTCTCAAGAGTGCTGAAGATCTCGAAAGTTCCATGTCAGCGCGCTTGGCAACAGGCTATAATGAGGGTGACGATTCAATGGGAGACGAGGAAGACGAAGTACAAGATGAGGAAGACGGAGAAGACGATGAGCAAGACGAAGGCAACGAGGAAGATGTGGATGATGTTGAAGCAGATGAGGTGGCTAACATGGAGACGGAGGACAAAGACTCTGCAGTCTCTAACAATGCGCATGACGACGGTGATGCTCTCAGTCTAGGAGAGGTCTTTGGTGTCGGAGAGGTCTTTGGTGTCGGTAGCGGTGGCCGTTTGTCGCCGATTGGTTTGCATCAGGCCGTCCAGCTCCCAGTCCAGCTCAACACCGAGCGCGCCGCTCTGAACGTCGACGTCGAAGCAGGTACCGGAGACTCTACCCTACTACCTGGTCCTGGTACTTCGCCGTGGATCTCGATCAACCCAGCTGGTGCGAGTTCTTTCTCAGCGGTTGGGATGAAGCCCAGAGGGGCGTCCTCAATCTATACCGTGGGTACCGAGGTGGTCAACCAGGTCCAAGGAAAGGAGGTCAATGAAAAGGAAAGCTCGTCAGTTCTGAGTGACCTCGCCTTAGACCTCGCCCAGAGGACCGCAGAGATGGTAGCTCGGCATGAAATGGAGCATGGGAAACTCAAGGCTTCGTGGACAAGAGAAGAGATTTCTGGTGCTCGCTTCCTATTGGAGGAAAAGGGTTACACGATCTGCAATGTCAAGGGGGATGGCGCATGTTTTTTTCGGTGCCTTGCCCTCGCGTTGGATCATGACCAAAACGAGCACGTCAAGTATAGAGAACAAGTTGCAGCGTACCTAAGGAATCGCATCGACGAAAAGAAGGAGAAGAAGGAGAAGGTGATGGTCGAAAAAGAATCCGATCTTCTTCTTGGAATCGATCTTCTTCGTGTCGTGGAAGAATCTATGGGAAGAGAAGAAGGTCAATCCCTGGAGGACGCCGTAGAATCGTACGTGACGCTCCTATCCCTTCATGATGAGCAGGCTGACCACTTAACTTTGTATCTGGCTGCGAAAATCCACGAGCTCGACATCATCATTCACCAGGTTGACGGCAAAGTCTACAAACTCGAAAGTTCCGACGCTGTGCTCACTGGCAATCTCCAAGTGCATGTGTTCTACGATGGGCGTCATTACCAATACCTAAGACCTAAGCTCCTAGGAGCCAGGCCCATTCGACCAGATCGACACGACTTTGGTCCCCTTATGTGCAACTCGAGTCAAGCGCGCTTCAATAACGCGCTGATACGATGGGGTATCGCTGCAAAAATGTTTGACAAGGCGACTGAATCTTTCCAAAAGGCAGAAGCGAGTGTTCCGACGGCGAGGATAACGAGGCTGCAGTCGAGTAAACCTCTAGCAAATGGTCAGGAGAAGGCAAGTCGTGAGGAGAAGGCAGGAAAACCATCCAAAAGGAATGGGAAAGAGGCCGCGGCTGTTGAACTACGGAGTGGAACTGAGTTGCCTTTACTTACAGCGGAGAATAT
>CALGTP010000279.1 GCA_937902105.1 uncultured Actinomycetes bacterium | reverse complement strand
GATCCGAAGTTCTCCAAGTTCTTCTTGTATCTCAACTTGTTTGTGTTCTCGATGTTGATGCTGGTGTTAGGCGAGAACTTGCTGGTGACTTTCCTCGGCTGGGAGGGCGTCGGAACCTGCTCTTATTTCTTGATCTCCTTCTGGCACACCCGCGAAAGTGCTGCGACCGCGGGCAAGAAAGCTTTTGTCACTAACCGAGTTGGTGACTGGGGTGTGATGATGGCGATGTTCCTAGCTTTTGGAGCAACGGGAACTCTCAGTTATGGCGGCATCAATCATGCTGCTGAATCTGGTGCATTGTCAGCGGTGACAGCGACGGCGATCGCCCTGATGTTGTTCATCGGCGCCTGTGGTAAGAGTGCGCAGTTGCCGTTGTATATCTGGCTACCCGACGCAATGGAAGGTCCAACACCAGTCTCGGCTTTGATTCACGCAGCCACTATGGTGACCGCGGGCGTGTTCTTAATGACTCGTGTCAATCCAGTCTTGGCAGTTGCTTACGGTTGGGCCCCGACAATCATCGCCATTGTCGGTGTGAGTACAGCATTGTTTGCCGCGACTATTGCCGTCACTCAAACGGATATCAAAAAAGTGCTTGCGTACTCAACCGTCAGTCAACTTGGTTTTATGTTTTTAGCCGTTGGTTCGGGGGCTTATGTGGCTGCCATCTTCCACATGGTGACCCACGCCTTCTTCAAAGCGTTGTTGTTCCTTGGTTCGGGATCGGTCATTCACGGCATGCATCACGAACAAGACATGCGCAAGATGGGCGCGCTGCGAATACTCATGCCCGTGACGGCGATGACATTCATCATTGGTTGGTTAGCAATTGCTGGCGTGCCACCGTTTGCTGGGTTTTGGAGCAAGGACGAAATTCTTTTATTCGCCTTTGCTAAGAGCCCGATTCTCTATGTCGTCGGCATGATTGCCGCGTTACTCACCGCGTATTACATGACGCGCCAAGTGATCATGGTTTTCTTCGGTGAGGCTCGCTGGAACGATCACAGTGAAGAGCATGGGGCACATGGAGATTTCAAGCCGCATGAAAGTCCGAAGATCATGTTGGCTCCGCTAGTGGTTTTGGCAGGATTGTCGGTCGTGGGTGGCGTGATGCAATTGCCATTCAGCAGCAATACACACTTTTTGGAAAAGTGGCTTGAACCAGTCATCGAATTTGGCGAGGCTGATATCCATAAGACGTGGGCCTACGAGAACAAGTATCTTCTGTTGGGAGTGGCCGTGATTGTTGCGCTCAGCGGCATTGCGCTATCGGTTTTGGTTTATTCAAAGAAGAAGATTGCCGCTATTGAACCTGAAATCATGGCTCAGGGCTGGTTCTACGATCGGGCAATCTCAAACTTCATGGGCGGTCCCGGTCGCAAAGCGTTCGAAGGTGTGTCGTGGGCCGACAGCACGATCATTGATGGTGCGGTCAACGGTGTCGGCAAGGTTGTTCAACAATCCGGTGGCTTCCTGCGCAAATCGCAAAATGGATCAGTTCGAAGTTATGCAGCGGCCGTCGGTCTTGGTGTTGTTGCCCTCTTGCTGTGGTTCTTTGTTCGAGGGGTAATGCTGTGATCTCAATATTTGCCAGTGAAACCGCTGCTACTTTGCCGTTCCCGATTTTGACAGCATTGATTCTTGTGCCTCTAGTCGGTTCGTTGCTGACCCTCGTGAGTTCTCAGCGTCGCCCAGAAATCACCAAACTGATTGCCCTATTGTCATCAGTTCTGACGGGTGCTCTTGGTCTGTGGATGTTGGCATCTTTCAATACGGGTGAAGCGAGTTATCAGTTTGCTTCCAAGCATCAGTGGATTTCATCGTGGGGCATCGGTTGGCATGTCGGTGTTGATGGCATCTCGCTGTTTTTAGTCGTACTCACAGGAATTCTGTTCCCACTTGTCATCGTGGGTTGCGATCCACATCATGATGAGAAACGATATTTGGCTTGGCTTTTGTTGCTTGAGGCTGGCGTGATGGGATCTTTCTTAAGTCTTGATCTCTTCCTCTTCTTCTTGTTCTTCGAAATCGTCTTAGTGCCGATGTACTTCTTGATCGGTGGCTGGGGTTACGACCAACGTATTTACGCAGCAACGAAGTTCTTCTTGTACACCATGGTCGGCTCCGCCTTTATGTTGGTGGGAATCGTCACGACAGCGTTATTAGCCAAGAAAGATCTCGGGCACATCAGTTTTGATTTGGTTGAAATCGCCGAAGGTGCCAATTTCGCAGCCAGCACTGGTCGTTGGTTGTTCTTTGCCTTCGCCATTGCCTTCGCAGTCAAGGTTCCATTGTTCCCACTCCACACTTGGTTGCCTGATGCTCACACTCAGGCTCCAACTGGTGGATCGGTCATCTTGGCAGGTGTGTTGTTGAAACTTGGGACCTATGGTCTATTGCGCTTCGGTGTCTATCTATTCCCCGAGGCAGCATTATGGAGTCGAGAGATTTTCCTCACCCTGGCAGTTATCGGAATTATTTGGGGGGCGATTGCAGCCACCATGCAAAAGGACCTCAAGAGACTTGTGGCTTACTCGTCAGTGGCCCACCTTGGCTTCATCGTTCTTGGAACATTTGCTTTCACCTCCGAAGCGGTCGGCGGTGGGGTCATGCAGATGATCAACCATGGTGTGTCCACGGGTGCTTTGTTCTTGTTGGTTGGAATGATTTACGAACGCCGTCACACTCGCTTGATCTCTGAACTTAAAGGCCTGCAAAAAGTCGCTCCGATTTTTGCGGCAGCTTTCATGGTCGTGATGTTGTCAAGTATCGGCGTGCCGGGACTCAATGGTTTTGTTGGCGAATTCTTGATCTTGATCGGTACTTTCAACACAGCACGTTGGTGGGTTGTTGTGGCCGCAACGGGTGTCATCTTGGCAGCGTTGTATCTCCTTTGGGCCTATCAACGAGTGTTCCACGGTGAGCCCGATGAAGCTAACTCATCTTTCCAAGAATTGCGTTTGCGAGAGGGTCTAGTGTTGTTGCCCTTTATCGGTCTGATCATTTTCTGTGGTGTGTATCCCAAGCCAATGCTTGATCGTATTGAACCCAGCGTGAAGTTGATCCTCGAACGCGTGGAAGAAAAGACTGGATACCTGGCACCTGCACCGGTTCTGCTTGAAGATGAGCATGGCCAAGAGGAGGAAGGCTGATGGGTGATCAAGTGATGCAATATCCCGCTATTGATTGGTTAGCAATTACTCCGATCATCATTTTGCTTGGGGGAATGATGATCAATTTGGTCATTGCATCTCTCACGCGGGCATGGCCGCGGGCATGGTATGCCATAGCCACTGTTGAGTTGGCGGTGGCTTGCGTGATTGTTGAAATGTTTTTATGGCATGACGTCAATACTGACGGTTCACGAATCATTATCAACAACGCCATCTCTATTGACCACTTCACTTTGTTCTGTTGGATTGGTATCGCTGTTGCATTGGCGTTGGTCTCACTCTCAACGAGTGAATATTTACGTCGCGAGTCGCTGGATGGTCCCGAGGTTTACGCTCTATATATTTGCGCGGCACTGGGTGCGATGATTATGTCTGCGTCCAATGACATGATTGTGTTGTTCCTTGGCCTAGAAACATTGTCAATCGCCTTGTATGTACTAGCAGCAAGTCATCGCCGCCGTGCCGAAAGCCAAGAGAGTGGTTTGAAATACTTCATCCTTGGCGGATTCGCCTCGGCATTCTTCTTGTATGGCATTGCTTTGATCTATGGATCGACCGGAACCACCAGTATTTCTGGTATCGGCAATGTGTTGTCAACTGAAGTATTCGTCAAAGGTGATGATGCGATGTTGCTTGCTGGAATTGCTTTGCTCATCGTTGGCTTGGCCTTCAAAGTTGCTGTTGTGCCATTCCATTTCTGGACACCCGATGTTTATCAAGGTGCGCCTACACTAGTGACGGCATTTATGGCTTCGGTTGGTAAGTTCGCTGCTTTTGCTGCGCTGGTACGAGTCGTGACCGTGGCATTGCCCACACGTGCTGAGGACTGGCGCCCCGTCGTGTGGGTACTGGCGATTTTGTCAGTAGTCGTAGGTTCAGTTTTGGCGGTTGTGCAAACCGATGTCAAGCGGATGTTGGCGTACTCGTCAATCAGCCATGCTGGCTTCATGATGATCGGTATTGAGTCCATCGGGCACACCGGTGACGTCGACGGATTACCAGCCACTGTGATGTATCTGATGATTTATTCGGTCTTGGTGATTGGCACTTTCACTGTGGTTTCCTTGGTCACGCGCACCGGTGATGCGAGTAGTGAGATTGGTTCGTTCCGCGGTCTCGGTAAAGAAAGACCTGCTTTGGCATTGGCGATGACAGTGTTCCTATTAGCTCAAGCTGGCATGCCATTGACATCAGGCTTTATTGCCAAGTTCGGGGTCATCAAAGCCGCCGCAACCAATCACAGTTATGCCGTGGCTTTAGTGGCGATGGTGGCATCGGTGATTGCCGCACTGCTCTATCTGCGGATCATGATCAGCATGTGGCTCAGCGATGAAGAAGCAGGCGACGAGAAGCGAGAGGCAATAGCGATTCCCGTTAGTGCAGGCTTTGTGGTCGCTGTTTCAGCGGTGTTCACCCTGCTAGTTGGCGTGTGGCCGAGTTGGCTGATTGACGCTTCACAAGCGGCCTTGCAACTCGCCAAGTAAAAAGTCTCGAATCACAACTGATTTCAGTGTTCGGGTCTCCCCAAAACTGCCGTACCCTCGTGACAGACTGAACTTATGTTTGAGCCCCCCGCCTATTTGTCGCCTTCGTCGATTACAACATTTCGCGAATGCCCGATGAAATACAAGTTCTCAAAGATTGACAAGATCCAGGAACCACCAACCTGGTTCACCCATCTTGGTACTTTTGTCCACGAAGTACTTGAACACTTTTATCAATTGGAAGCCAGTGAGCGCACTGTGGAAACAGTCCGCGCCACCGCAACTTCCCGTTGGCAGGAAAGTGACTGGGAGGCTCAGGTATCAGCACTGATCAAGCCGATGGGGAGCATCGCCGACTTCAAGAAGGCGGCCTTTGAATGCATGACCAATCTGTGGAGTATCGAAGATCCGCAACAGACAGAACTATCGGGTATGGAGCACGAGGTTCTGGCCAATATTGATGGTGTGCAACTGAAAGGGTACATAGATCGATTTATTATTGGTGATGATGGAAATGTGATCATTAGCGATTACAAAACTGGGGCGATCCCGAATCCGCGCTTCAAATCTGAAGATGACAAGTTCTTTCAGTTGCTGGTGTATGCCTTGATGTTGCAAGAGGCGGATCAGGAAGAAACATCAAAGCTTCAGTTGCTTTACCTCAAGCACAGTGCCAATCACGAGATGACAGTGACCCCAGTCAGGTTGGCCGTTGCACGCGGTGTCATTGTTGAAACAAAAGAACTCATTGATAAGGCCTGCGAAACGGGTGAGTTTGCCTGCAATATCTCAAAGTTGTGTGATTGGTGCTTTCACAAATCCTACTGCCCAGCGCACACCAAATAAATGGCGCATTAAGCGCAGGCGGCAACCAAAGCATCAAAGAGGTTCTGTTGTTCGCTATCAGTCTCGGCTGAATCTTCTGGGTGCCATTGCACGGCCACAAGCCATTTGGCTTGAGTGCCTTCAACTGCTTCAATAGTTCCATCATCAGCACGACCAGTCACGCGCAGGTTTTGTCCTAAGACGTCGACAGCCTGATGGTGCCAAGAATGACAATTTGTTGCCCGCTCAACTTTCATCGCTGCCGCAACGAGTGAATCGGGCACTAGGTCAACTCCATGGTAGGTCGCCTTGTGATTTGGATCATCAAGGTCCTGAATCAGCGTGCCGCCGAACGCAACATTGACAATCTGCAATCCGCGGCATATCGCTAACGTGGGGATATCGCGCAGTGCAGCCTGTCGTGCCACTTCTAACTCAACTCGGTCATGATGTGCGTTGACACCGTAAACCGTTGACGATGAGATTTCTTGCCCGTAACAAATGGGGTCGATATCCCCACCGCCTTGTAGGACAATGCCGTCACACAAATTAAGTAAGGACTCAATTCGCTCGGCGAGGTCGCTAATGGGAGGCAACATAATGGGTATTCCTCCTGCGCGAGTGATGGCTTGTGAATAAGTTTGCCCAGTCCCATAAGCCAGACCACGTGCACCCTCAAGGCGAACAATTTCTCGGCCCACAATCATGATGATCGGATGTCTCACAGGATCATTCTGCCAGCACCGCTAGCGATAAAGATAGTTATATGTCTTCGTTATTTGATTCAGTGTCCTTCGCCAGTTTGATTGTGATTCTGGTGCCAGATAGTGCCATATATGGCACTATCTGGCACCAGAATCACAACGGGGCTATGTCGTAACCGGCATCACGAACGGTGTCAATCAATAATTCAGCGTGTTCGGGTCCGCGTACTTCGAGCACTGCGTTGACTCCGGTTTCGCGAACGTGTAGATCAACTCCATCGCGTACATGCTCAATATCAATCACACTGGCCCCAACGTCGGCAAAAATCGCCAGTAATTTTGCCAGTCCGCCTGGACGATCGCTCACCTTGACAAACACAATTAGTCGACGACCAGCTTGTGTTTCAAATCGGCGAATGAGTCCGGGCACTACACCGAGATCAACATTGCCACCAGACAACACAACACACGTCGTTCCACTTCGCGATGGGGCAGCACGTTCGCTCAATAACGCTGACACGCCAACTGCTCCGCCGCCTTCGACATACAACTTTGATCGCTCCATCAATAACACCATCGCATCAGCGACAGCATCTTCATCTACGACCACGATGTCATCGAGCCAATGTTCAATAAGCGGTCGCGTAATGTCACCAGGTTTTTTCACAGCGATTCCGTCGGCCAATGTGAATACTGGGCCACTTGGCGTGATGCCGTTGGCGTATGGTGCGCAAGCTTCAACTTGAACACCGATGATTTTGATACTTGGGTCATGCTGTTTGAGAGCGATCGCCACTCCGCTTGCTAACCCACCTCCACCGAGGGGAATGATGACGCGTCGCAAGTTGGCGATGTCTTCAATCAGTTCGAGCCCGAGAGTGGCCTGACCCGCAACAACAACTGCATCGTCATAGGGATGACAAAATTGCATACCTTTTTCGAGCGCTCGCTCTTTGGCACTGGCAACTGCTTCATCAAGTGAGTCTCCACCTTCAACAACTGTTGCTCCATAGGCACGACATGCGGCGATCTTGGCGATGGGGGCATTCTTTGGGATGAAGATTTCGCAGGGAATTCCGAAGTGGCGAGCGGCAAAGGCCAAAGACTGTCCATGATTACCTGCGCTCCCGGCCGTCACCCCTGTCGCGGCAAGCGAACCCAGTGACGACAACTTGCTCATCGCTCCGCGAATTTTGAAGCTTCCAGTGCGTTGCATATTTTCGGCTTTGAGAACAATGTCGCCGCCACTCAGTTCGCTGAGAGCGGCCGAGGCAGTGACTGGGGTGTGCTTAACGACACCTAGTCCCGCCTCTCGGGCCCGGGCAATGTCTTGCTCAGAAATCTTGGGGATTGTCATGCTTGCTTCACCATACTCATGCTGCGGGTCATATCGTGAGGAGGGTGCGTGCGATTGTGATTGCCAATGCGGCCGATGCTGACTGCGGTTTTGTCGGGGAGAGGTTTCGTCATCACGGATTTGCGTTCACTGAAGCCCACCGCGAGCACCCTGAAGAATGGCCAGAACTTGAGGGTCATGACCTTATTTTGCTCTTGGGCTCTGAGTGGAGCGTCTATTGGGATGGCATCTCGGACAACGTGGCTCGCGAAGTGGCGCTCATCCAACAGGCGCATCAGAGCAGAATCCCGATATTTGGCATCTGTTTCGGGTCTCAAATGGTGGCTCATGCCCTCGGCGGACGGGTCTTTCGAGCTGAGCACCCAGAGGTCGGCTGGCACTCCGTGGAAAGTGCATTACCGCAGGTCATAGCCTCGGGGCCATGGCTTCAGTGGCATTTTGATGCCTTCCAGAAACCCCCAGATTTCACGGAATTGGCGCATAGTTCGTCCGGGCCTCAGGCCATTTTGGGGGGTCGGACCTTTGCCACCCAGTTCCACCCAGAAGCCAACGAATCAATGTTGGCACGCTGGACCTCAACGATGGGCATCAATGATTTGCAGGTCGTGGGTCTGACCCCCGAGGCAGTGATGGAGGAGACACGACGCAACGTCTCAGAGAGTCGCCGACATAGCGATCAAATTGTGGATTGGTTTTTGGAATTAACCCCTCACGATATGTAATTTCTCTTGTCACATGCAGGGGAGAAGTTAGGAGTGATCCTTGCCCCCGTAGTAGCGTCGTAGCCGATGTCAGAGTTTTTAAGGTCATATCTTGTTGTCTTTTGGTTTGGGCTGATCGCCCTCTTGTTGGCGTCCCTGTTATTGGGCATAGCGGTTCTCATTCGACCCAATAAGCCCAATCGGGAAAAACTTTTGACCTATGAGAGTGGTGTCGATCCAGTTGGTGAAGGCTGGTCGCAGAGCCAGATTCGCTATTACGTTTTCGCACTTTTGTTCGTGATTTTTGATGTTGAGGCCGTGTTTATTTTTCCGTGGGCCACTCAACTTGAGCGGTATGCAGGATTTGGATTAGTCGAAATGGGCGTTTTCGTTGGAGTTTTGTTATTGGGTCTGGTTTATGCCTGGCGCAAGGGAGTCCTTCGCTGGGTGTGATGGACAAGGAGTTGTATGGGTCTCGTTGACCGTGGGCGGCTGCCAAAGCCGCTGAATTCATTACTGAACTTGGGTCGCTCGTACTCCCTGTGGGTGTATCAGTGGGGCCTAGCGTGTTGCGCCATCGAGATGGGCGCTGCTTTTGCATCCCCGCGTTATGACGTGAT
Source organism: uncultured Actinomycetes bacterium (assembly GCA_937902105.1). Taxonomy (GTDB): domain Bacteria; phylum Actinomycetota; class Acidimicrobiia; order Acidimicrobiales; family Ilumatobacteraceae; genus Casp-actino8. The sequence continues at coordinate 11,375 of CALGTP010000279.1, read as the reverse complement.
GCGTCTTGGCGTTATTCCACTGCCAGCTAGCCCGCGACAAGCTGACCTTGTTGTTATTTCTGGGACCGTGACGGACAAAATGGCACCGAGCATCAAGCGCCTCTATGAACAAATGCCCGAGCCCAAGTATGTGATTTCAATGGGTTCGTGCGCCAACTGTGGCGGACCGTATTGGGACAGTTATTCGGTGACCAAGGGGATTGACCAGATCATTCCGGTTGATGTTTATATTCCTGGTTGTCCACCCCGACCCGAAGCATTGCTTGAGGGTATTGTTCTCTTGCAACAGCGTATTCGCAATGAAGATATGGGCGCGCGTTGGCGTGGCGAGGGTTATAAGCCAATCATTGTTGGTGAAACCAAGAAGTCGAAAAAAGCCGCTGCCAAGCGAGGTGAGCCCGTTGTCATCAACTGAAACACCTATCGCCGAGATTCCAGGTGACACTTTGCGTGAGCGCATCATTGATGATCTTCGTTCTCACATCGGCGCTGATTTACTTGACAGTTTACTGAAGCCTGGAGATGATCTTTGGGTACGAGTGAACACGAGTGCGTGGCGGCAAACAGGTGTTGCACTGCGCTCTATGGGTTTTGAGTACTTCTGCTTTTTGTCGGCTATCGACTGGATGCCATCGCCGTTCGGCAAGGGTGAAGATGACCCAACGGCACCGCCAGTTGAACGCGATGACACCGTGCGACAGGGTTATACGGGTGGCTCAACACGGATGCAACTTTTGGCGCGTGTCGTTCATCCAAGTCTGCATGTTGGCGTGAACATCAAGTGTGATGTTTCAGATAGTGAACCAGTTGTTGAGTCATGGTCACCGATTTTCGCTGGTGCTAATTGGCACGAGCGTGAGACCCATGAGATGTTTGGTATTGGTTTTGATGGTCATCCTGATCTGCGCAACATGTATCTGCCATCAGAATTCGAAGGTCACCCATTGCGTAAAGACTTTCCGTTACTGGCACGGATGGTCAAGCCGTGGCCAGGAATCATTGACGTAGAACCGATGCCTGGTGGCTCGGATGACGAGGAAGGCGAAGCAGAATGACTTCGACTGAATCCCTCATTGATCGTAAACAGTTGGCCTATATCGCGTCGCAAGCGGCAGACGCGCGGCTGAATGTTGAACTTGAAACTGAGGGCATGACTCTCAACATCGGACCTCAGCACCCCGCTACTCACGGAACCCTGCGGATCATTGCTCACCTTGACGGCGAACAAGTTGTTTGGGCCGAACCCTCGTGTGGTTACATGCATCGCGGTTATGAAAAATTGACTGAAGTTCGCACATACCCACAAGTCACTTCATTGGTTAACCGCATTGACTGGTTGGGCAGTTTTGCTAACGAAGTGCCATTTATTTTGGCAGCCGAAAAGTTGATGGGCGTTGAAGCACCGCCTCGTGCGCAGTGGATTCGTACCATCCTGTTTGAACTCTCGCGCATCGCCAACGTTTCATTGTTCCTCGGAGATTTAGGTGTGCAGTTGGGAGCGGTGACTCCAGTATTCATGGCCTTCCGCGATCGTGAACATGTACTGAACCTCATCGAAGCAGCAACTGGAGGTCGCTTCCACCCGAACTTTGACCGCATTGGTGGATTGAAAGATGATCTCCCCGAAGGTTTCATCGACGAGACACGCGCCGTGATGAAGAAGTTGCGCAACTTCTGTACCGAGATGGAAGATCTTCTCTTCGGTAATGAGATTTTCCAGAGCCGTACTCGTGGCATCGGTGTGATTCCGAAAGATATCGCCATGCAATACGGACTGTCTGGTGCCAACCTACGCGCTTGTGGTGTCGATTGGGATCTACGACGCGATCAGTCCCTGCCAATGGCATGGGACAAGGTGGACTGGAAAGTTTGGACTCACCCAGACGGTGACAGTTTTGCTCGCTGCTGGATTCGTCTCCAAGAAGTTCGCGAATCAACCTTGATCGTCGATCAATTGCTGAAAAGTATTCCTTCTGGTCCAGTTATGGCCAAGGTCCCACGAATTATCAAAGTGCCTGAAGGCGAAGCATGGGTATCAACAGAAAATCCACTCGGCGAGATGGGTTACTACGTTGTCAGCAAGGGTGATCTTGGACCGTTCCGAACAAAGATCCGCTCCGCGAGTTTCAACAACATCTCGATCGTGCCGTGGGTTCTCAAGGGTGTCTATGTTCCCGACATCATTACCATTTTGGCCTCGCTGTACTTCATCCTTGGTGACATTGACCGATGAGTGCTTTGCTCGCTGCTGATCTGCCGTACTGGGTGCAGTCTTTGCTACGCGTCCTTGGAGGCGTCGTGGCAGTGTTGCTACCCGCTGGTGCCATCGTCTATCTATTTTTGTTCAAGATGATGTCTTTCATGCAGAGTCGTCTCGGGCCCATGGAAGCCGGCCCCTACGGTTCAATGCAGTTGTTTGCCGAAGTCGGCAAGTGGCTACAAAAAGAGGACATCACTCCAGAGCGGGCTGATCGGGTGATTTTCAAAATTGCACCGTTGGTTGTTCTAGCCAGCACTTTCTTGTTAGTCGCAGTCGTTCCGTTTGGCCCCGACGCATGGTTCACCAACTTTGAGGCTGGCGTGTTTTACATGCTGGCGGTTTCGTCCGTCAGCGTGCTTGGCATCCTGATTGCTGGCTGGTCAAGTGCCAACAAGTATTCGCTACTTGGTGGGTTGCGCGCTGCTGGTCAGTTGATCGCCTACGAACTACCGATGGTGTTGGCGGTCATCGGTGTCATCATCCAAGCCGGCACCATGAACCTGCAAGGCATCGTGCTGGCGCAGAACACTGGTGAAATGTTTGGTTGGAACGGATTAGGAAATCCGTACATCCTGACGCAGTTCACTGGTTTCATTATCTTCATGATCGCTGTGCAGGCTGAACTCACGCAGACACCGTTCGACATGCCGATTGCCGAATCAGAGTTGGTGTCGGGTTACATGACCGAGTATTCCGGTTTTCGATTCTTGACATTCTTCATTGCTGAATTCGCTACTGCCGGTGTTTTCTCTTTCATTGCGTCGGTTCTTTTCCTTGGCGGCTGGGGCGTCCCATTTGCCTGGTTCGGCTGGACTGACATTGACAGTGTTGACAACTGGATGAATGTCGTGGGTCCGCTGATTATGTTCGGCAAAATGATGTTGCTTTCATTTGTGATTATGTGGGTACGTTTTAGTTACCCGCGGTTCCGCGAAGACCAACTGCAGCGTTTTGCTTGGAAGGTCCTTGTCCCTATTTCTCTGGTGAACATTATGGTCACCGCGATCTTGAAGGTGGCCCTCTAATGCCCAAGATCCCTGGTCTTCTCAAAGGTCTCGGCGTCACGCTGAACACTCTCAAGCGCACCGCCCTTGATGGTGCTAACACCGTGCAGTATCCCCACGAAAAAGAAGCGCCCCCATTGCGTGCTCGTGGTGTTATTGCGTTGCACGAAGATAACTGCACATCGTGCATGTTGTGCGTTCGGTCTTGTCCCGACTGGTGCATTTACATTGAGGGTCACAAAGAATTAGCGCCACCACGTCGCGCAGGTGGCAAGCCGCGTCAGGTCAACAAACTTGACCGCTTCGATATCGACTACGCGTTATGCATGTATTGCGGAATCTGTGTTGAGGTGTGTCCGTTTGATGCTCTCTTTTGGAGCCCAGAGTACGAATATAGTGAGCCCAATCTTGCTGACTTGTTACATGACAAGGTGAAGTTGGGTGAATGGATGGCCACGGTTCCCGAGGCTCCCGCTTATGAAGTTGGCGCCGATAAGAAGGGCAAAAAGTAATGATTGCCGCTGATCTTTTGGTGGCCCAAAATGTGGGCTTCGGCATCATTTCATTACTGATGATCATCGGTGCCGTGCGAGTTGTGACAGTGAGCAACGTTGTTCACGCCGCACTCTGGCTGGTCATTGTTCTATCGGGTGCCGCTGCTCAGTATTTGTTGCTCTCCGCCGAATTTGTGGCGATTACTCAAGTGTTGGTGTACGTCGGAGCAGTGATGGTGCTGTTCTTGTTCGGAACGATGCTCACACGTGCTCGTATCGGTGCTGAATCAGATCTCAATAATAAAAACTGGTTTCTCGGTATCCCCGTCGCTCTTTTAATGTTGGGCGTGATGTCGTATGTCATTGTTGATGGTTTCGGGAGTGAACGCCTGATCGACAACTCCGGCGACATGCAACCCATCCCGGTACAGCTCATCAGTGATGACATCTTTGGTCCGTACCTCTTGCCGTTCTGGGCATTGTCGTTTGTTCTACTCGTCGCTGTCATCGGCGCCATCGTGCTGGCGCGCAAGGACTAAAGGGCCGATCATGTTGACTACTCAATTCCTCTTACTGGGAGCAGTGCTTTTTTGCATCGGCGTCTATGGCGTCTTGGCTCGCAAAAATGCGGTCATGGTGTTGATGTCTATTGAACTGATTCTGAACTCGGTGAATATCAACTTGTTAGCGTTCTCGGTTCGTCATGGTTCAGTTGATGGCAACACTTTCGCGCTGTATGTCATTGCTATCGCCGCCGCTGAAGTGGGCGTAGGCCTGGCCATGGTTTTGTTGATCTATCGCAACCGACGTACTATTGCGCTCGATGACTTGTCGGAAATGAAGGGCTAATCAATGTTGGCTCAAGAAATGACTTCAGAAGTTGTGGCTTCATCAGGATGGTTCTTGGAACATGCGTGGTTAATACCCGTAATTCCGGCCATCGCTTTTGTTTTGATTATTTTCTTCGGCAAAAAAATGCCGATGAAAGGCAGCGAACTTGGCGTGCTGTCAATGTTGTCATCACTTGTTTTCTCGGGTGGAGCAGCATGGCAGTGGATTCAGCGCGTGAACAGCGTCGTTGATGGTGCTCACGAGGCGGTTGTAGAAGGCGCACATCACGCTGCTCCATATGTGCAGCCAGTGATTCACGAATGGACCTGGTGGCAGAGTGGGGGATTCCATTTTGGCATTGGCCAGCACATCGATGGTTTGGCGCTGACTTTGCTGGTGGTCGTGGCGTTCATTTCCAGCCTTGTGCAGATTTACTCTCTGGAATATTTGCGCGGGGACCGTCGTTATACGCACTTCTTTGCTGCTCTGACATTGTTCTCTGCTGGCATGTTGTGCATGGTTCTCGCCCCCAACATGGTGCAGTTGATTCTCGGTTGGGAAATCATGGGCTTATGTTCGTTCATGCTCATCGGGCACTGGTGGGAAGAAGAGGCCAATTCGCGTGCGGCTCTCAAGGCTTTCTTTACGGTGCGTGTTGGCGATATGGGTCTCTTGATCGGCACGGCGATTCTGTTCTTCTCGGCTAATAACTGGACCCAAAAGAATCTTGGTGTCTCGGGCTTCAACATCAGCGGTCTGTCGGCCTGGGCAATGTCCGGTGAGGCCAGTCACAGTGCATTGACATGGGGTGCGGTGGCATTGTTTATTGCTTGCATCGGCAAGAGTGGTCAGTTCCCGCTGCATACTTGGCTCCCAGACGCCATGGCGGGTCCAACTCCCGTGAGTTCACTGTTGCACTCCAGCACGATGGTCGTCGCCGGCGTGTTCTTGGTCGCTCGTCTGTATCCGATTTTTTGGGAGGGCATGAAGATTGGTGACACCAATATCAACTTCATCGTTCTTATCGGTGGTATCACGATCGTGATCGCGGCGTTACTGGCTTTCGTACAACATGACATCAAGAAAGTTCTCGCGTACTCCACTGTTTCGCAGTTGGGTTACATGATGATGGGTTTGGGCGCTGGTGCTTGGTTGCCAGCCGTATTCCACATCTTCACTCACGCTTTCTTTAAAGCCTGTTTGTTCTTATCGGCTGGTTCGGTCAGCCACTCCGGCTCGCACCACTCCTTCGACATGAAAAAAGATATGGGTGGTCTGGCTAAAAAGATGCCAATCACAGCGACCACATGGATCATCTCAACGCTGGCACTCGCTGGCGTTTTCCCATTGGCTGGTTTCTTTTCTAAAGATGAAATCATCGACAATGTTGGTCATAACGGTTATAACGCGTTCATGATTGTCGGTCTCACGGGAGCATTCCTCACTGCTGCTTACATGACCCGAGCCACCTACTTAACATTCTTTGGTGAAGCCCGTGGCGCCGCCGCTGGCATTCATCATGATGAGCATGATGAGCATGCCGTTGTAGATACCCATACCTCTCATGACACGCATGTTGCTGTTGATCCTCACGATGTGCACACCGATCACGGTCCCCACGAGAGTCCAAAACTGATCACTGTTCCGCTGATGATTTTGGCTGCTTTGGCTTTAACCGCTGGCTTGTCTAACGCCACGCCTTTTGGTGAATCATGGGAACGCTTTAAGAAATACGTTGAGCCTGGTTCAGAGTACGTCATGGTTGGCTCCGAGATGGCACCTGAACATGGTGCTGAAGTCGTCGAAATTTCTGCAGTAAGTATGAGCGTGACTTCGGAGGAAGAAGTTGCCGAAGAAGGTTGTGCGGTCGTTGCACCGGAAGCGGGAATGGTGTGCTATTTCCCAACCATCAGCCATGCTCCGTTCAAATGGTCGAAGGCCGCATTGTCGTTGATCATCGTGGCTTTCGGCTTGGTCTCAAGTTGGTTGTTCTGCGTGCAGTACTACACACGTCGTAATAAGCGTCTTGTTGGTCTGACAGAGCGCAATAAGGTTCTGCGAGGTGGTTACACGTTCCTATGGAATAAGTGCTACCTCGATGAGTTGTACGAAAAAGTAATCGTCCACTCGATTGCTCACCCGATTGCCAAAGCGGCCTATTGGGCGAACCAAAACATTCTTGATGGCATCGTCAATGGTGCTGGCAAGGTCTCACGCCGGGTAGCCGGTTGGGTATACCGAAATATCGATCAACGCGTCGTCGACGGCGCAGTGAACGGCTCGGGCGCCGCTGCCCGGGGTACGGGCGGAGCATTGCGTCCCGTGCAGTCGGGCAAGGTCAATCAATACGGAGCGCTGTTGTTTTCTGCGGCAGCCATCGGCGCTCTCATACTCGTAATCATCAACACCTGAGGAGGAATACGGCATGGACGTACTCCGTGAATCAAACTGGGTGCTCAGCGTAGGCACTTTCTTGCCGCTAGTCGGCGTGATCGTGATGCTGTTCATCCCTAAAGCAGACGAGCAACTTCATAAGTTGGTAGCTCTCGTCACCGCCCTGGCAACTCTTGGCGTGGGCTTTTTCACACTGACCCAATTCGACTTTGATCAAGCCGGGAAATTGCAGTTTTTTGCTGAGACCGAATGGATCAAAGTCATCTCCAGTAACTACACAATTGGACTAGATGGTATGAGCCTGCCGCTCTACTTCTTGTCGATGGTGGTCACGGTTTTGGTGATGGTCTATTCGTGGAACCATATTCCCTCGCCTGGGAATGCCAAAGCGTTCTTGATCTTGATGCTGATTTTGCAGACAGGCATGGCAGGAACATTCGTGGCTCAAGACTTGATCTTGTTCTTCGTGTTCTTTGAACTGGTGCTGTTGCCGATGTACTTCATGATTGGTGTGTGGGGTGGCGAAGATCGCCAATACGCATCGCTGAAGTTCTTCTTGTACACCATGTTCGGCTCAGCACTGATGCTGGTCGGATTCATTGCTTTGTTCTATCAGGCGCGAGGCGTTCTCCCCGAAGGTGTTGAACCATCGTTCTCAATTCCTCAACTTGCCGAATATGGTGGTTTGATTGGACGTTCAGCGCAGATCTGGATTTTCGGCGGAATGTTTATCGGGTTCGCCGTCAAAGTACCGATGTTCCCATTCCACACATGGCTGCCCGATGCTCACACACAAGCACCGACCCAAGGCTCCGTGATCTTGGCGGCGATCTTGCTGAAACTAGGCACCTACGGCTTTGTACGTATTGCAATTCCAATCCTCCCAGAGGCTGCCAAAGAGTGGGCTCCGTGGATTGGTTTGCTGGCAGTCATCGGAATTATTTATGGAGCACTCGGATGTTTGGCACAAACCGATATGAAGCGTTTGATTGCCTTCTCATCGGTCGCCCACATGGGCTTCGTGATGCTCGGTATTTCAACTTTGACTCCGATGGGCTTTAACGCCGCCATCTTTGGAATGGTGGCCCATGGTCTCATTACGGGAATGTTGTTCTTCGTGGCCGGCAGTGTCAAAGACCGTTATCACACTTTGGAGATCGCTCGTTTGGGAGGCATGCTCAAGCAGATGCCACGGCTTGGTTGGATCCTTGGCTTCTGTGCCATGGCTTCACTCGGTCTTCCTGGCTTAGCTGGCTTCTGGGGCGAATTCCCAGCAATTCTCTCGGCCTATTCACCTGCAGCTGGTCTTTCAGAAGTCACTTTCCGGGTCTACATGGTGATCGCTGCTCTCGGTACGGTTTTGGCTGCGGCGTATTTGTTGTGGTTATTCCAGCGCATCGCTTTTGGTGAGCCCAAGCCAGAGTTCGCGGGGGAATCTCACGATGACCACGGACACGGTGAACATAGTCATGACGATCATGGCAGCGACATTCACGATGTCAATATTTTTGAATGGATCGCTTGGACACCGTTCTTGTTGGCCATTGTTGTCTTCGGCGTTTATCCGCAATTGATGTTCAAAATTATTGATCCCGCTGTGCAGGTCGCTTTGAAGGCCTTCGGAGGCTGATTCGTGTTGCATTCGATTCTCGCTCAGATACCGTGGAAGTCACCATCGGTTGACTACCACGCCATCGCGCCCGAGATCATCTTGGCTGGCGGCATATGTCTGATCATCCTTGTGGATCTGTTCACCAGTGAAACAAAAAAATGGATCACGGCAAGCCTCACTGGTTTCGTGATGCTCGGTGCCCTCGTTCCAGTTCTCACTTTGGCGGTCAGTGATATCAATGTGCGATCACTGTTTGACGGTCGCTATGTGGTTGACGAATTTGCGCTGACCTTGAAAGCACTATTCTTGATCGCTGGTTATGTGGTGGTGCTGCTCTCGCAGAATCATGTTGAAGAAGGCGACTACTATCAGGGCGAGTACTACACCTTGCTCCTCGCTTCAGTTGCTGGCATGGTGATGATGGCTTCAAGTCGCGACCTCGTCAGCATCTTCGTATCTTTGGAAATGTTGAGTATTCCTGGCTACATGTTGGCTGCTTGGCGTAAACGAGATCGCAAGAGCAATGAGGCTGGCATCAAGTATTACCTTCTCGGTGTTTTCGCTTCAGCCATCATGTTGTACGGCATGAGTTTGCTTTATGGAGTCACCAATAGCACTTTGCTCAGCGATATTGGTCGTGAATTGACTGTCAAGGGTCAGTTCGGTGGCGTTCAAGCGTTAGCAATCACCTTCACTTTGGTTGGTTTCGCGTTCAAGGTTTCTGCTGTTCCATTTCATTCGTGGGCCCCTGACACATACGAAGGTGCACCTCTTCCCGTCACCGCGTTTCTTTCAGTTGCAAGCAAGGCGGCCGGATTTGTGGCGTTAGTGACTTTGATTTATGTGGGCTTCCCACAGGCTCAAGATGTATGGCAACCCTTCCTGTGGGTGCTAGCGGCGATCACGATGACTGTCGGCAACCTGTTGGCCTTGCGTCAAACGAACATTGTGCGAATGTTGGCTTACTCCAGCATTAGCCAAGGTGGTTTCATCTTGATGCCTCTGGCAGTTGCCGGTACGGGCGATGCCGCTGGACCAGCCTTGCAATCGGTGGTTGTGTACCTCATCGTTTATGCAGCAATGAACCTTGGTATGTTCGCCGTTGTCATCGCCGCTTCACGAACCACTCGTAGTGGTGAGATCAGTAGCTTTGGAGGATTGTTTTCTTATGCTCCAGGTCTCGGAGTCTTGATGACGATCTTCTTGGCATCTTTGGCTGGTATCCCGCCACTCGGCGGATGGATCGCCAAGTTCACTGCCTTCCGTGCCGTTCTTGAAGCTGGTGGCAACTGGGGTTACGCACTCGCAATCATCGGCGCCGTGAACTCCGTCATCGCCTTTGGTTACTACGGCAGCATCATGCGTGAGATTTGGATGAGGCCAGCACCAAATGGTGAAACTTCAGCGGTCAAAACTCCAAGTTCGTTGATAGCCGCGATGGTTATCACCACGACGGCGACCATCGTTTTCGGTGTCTTGCCTGGTGCAGTCTTGCGTTTCGGCGATCTCGCCGATCTCACTGGTGCTTTCGGCCGCTGAGCACATCGGCAGTGTCATCGACGCTGCGGAAAACCAAGAGTTTCGCTTCGACCACTTTATGAAAGAGGCCCTCTATGGGTCGGCAGGTTTCTATACATCTGGCGTCGGTCGTGCAGGTCGCCGTGGTGATTTCATCACCTCACCAGAGATCGGTCCACTCTTTGGCACAGTGATAGGGCGCGCACTTGATGCATGGTGGATTGCCATGGGAAGTCCCAGTGATTTTCGTATCTTTGATGTTGGATGTGGCCCAGGCGGATTGGCCAGATCAATTATCGCTGCGCAACCACAATGTCTCGGCGGTGATTCATCGCGTTACGTGTGCGTAGAAATTGCCGAATCACAATGGGCCAGCCATCCAGTTGGTGTGACGTCAATGAAGTCATTGCCGACAGGAATTCTCAATGGAGTTGTGTTGGCTAATGAACTTCTAGACAATCTTCCTTTTCGTTTACTTGTCAACGATGGTGAGTGGCGTGAGGCATGGGTGACACATCGAGATGGGTCATTGAGCGAGGTATTACATTCACTGCTCGATCAGCCAAATTTTGATTTACCAACCAGAGCAGCTCATGGCGCTCGTATTCCGTGGCAGCAATCGGCGGTCGAGTGGGTCAAGGATGTCATAGATCGACTCAATGGACGATTGGTTGTTATTGATTATTCGGTGGCGTTGACCAGTGAACTTTCCCAGCGACCCTGGCGCGATTGGTTACGTACATATGCGGGCCACGAAAAGGGAGCGCACTATCTACGTAACGTTGGTTTACAAGACATCACCAATGATGTGTGCCTCGACCAGATTATTGCGACGTGCGGGCAACCACATTCTGTGCGCTCACAATCTCAGTTCTTGCAATTGTGGGGTATTGATGAATTAGTTGAAGAGGGTAAACGAATCTGGAATGAAGAATCAGCGCGACCAGGGTTGCGGGCGATGAAAATGCGCAGCCGTATCAGTGAAGCCGAAGCACTACTTGAGACTTCAGGGGTTGGCGGTTTTACCGTGATGGAGTGGACTAAGTTACAAGGGTGATCAACGTTGAGGGTTTAACCAAAAAGTACGGTTCAACGATTGCAGTTGATTCTCTCTCTTTTACCGTCAAGCCCGGACGTGTGACAGGTTTTCTTGGGCCAAATGGTTCGGGAAAGAGCACGACCATGCGCTGCATGATCGGCCTTGATCGCATGCACTCGGGGATGGCTCTCTTCGACGGAAAGCCGTATCGAGAACTCAAGAA
>CALGTP010000278.1 GCA_937902105.1 uncultured Actinomycetes bacterium | reverse complement strand
TCATTTCAAGGCGCAGTGAGAACCTAAAGTAATGACTGGCCACCACAACTGTGGCGATGACACACCTATGTACGGCGATCTTGTCGCCGAATTACATCACTCGGGGTCGGCGTCGGGAGTGGTGGCTGATCCACCATCGCCGACACCAGCGAGTTCAATAGCGGCCGGCGGTTTGAAACCTTCGACAGCCTTGAAGCCCAACTGCTTTTCACCGGGACGCTCAGGATCGTCTTCAACGTCAACGACAATGATCTCGCCCGCAGTGAACTGCTTATACAAAATCTTCTCGCTGAGCGCATCTTCGATCAGCCGCTGAATGGCACGACGCAACGGACGAGCACCCAACTGCGGATCGTAACCCTTGTCAGCCAAATGCTCTTTGGCGGCAACGGTGAGTTCGATACCAAGACCCTGGCTTTCCAATTGACCAGCCAAACGCACCAACATCAGATCGACCATCTGAATGACTTCTTCTTTGGCCAACTCGTGGAACACGATGACTTCGTCAATGCGGTTCAAGAACTCGGGACGGAAATGATTCTTCAACGAATCCAAAACCTTGTCCTTCATCCGTGTGTAGCTCATCGCTTCGTCAATCTTGGTGAAGCCCATATTGCTCTTGCGCATGTCGGCAGTACCGAGGTTGGACGTCATGATGATCACCGTGTTGCGGAAGTCAACCGAACGACCTTGGCTATCGGTCAAACGACCTTCCTCCAAAATCTGCAGCAAAGTGTTGAACACATCGGGGTGAGCCTTTTCAATTTCGTCAAACAACACCACACTGAACGGCTTGCGACGTACAGCCTCGGTGAGTTGGCCACCTTCTTCGTAGCCAACGTATCCAGGGGGCGAACCGACCAAACGACTGACAGTGTGCTTCTCCATGTACTCAGACATGTCAAGTGTGATCAACGACTTCTCGTCACCGAACAAAAACTCACTCAGTGTCTTAGCGAGTTCTGTTTTACCCACACCAGTTGGTCCGAGGAAAATGAACGATCCACTCGGGCGCTTCGGATCCTTGAGACCCGCACGCGTACGACGAATGCTTTGTGACACAGCCTTGATGGCATTTTCTTGACCGATGATTCGCTTATGTAACTCACCTTCCATGTTGAGAAGTTTTTGAGTCTCGGCTTCAGTCAACTTGTAGACCGGAATACCAGTCCAGATGCTGAGCACTTCGGCGATGCACTCTTCGTCGACTTCATCAAACAGGTCAACACCACTGGCCTTGATTTCGGCTTCTTTTGTTGCCTTTTCAGCCTGGATGCTCTTCTCTTCGTCACGCAGACGACTGGCCTCTTCGTAGTTCTGATCTTCAACAGCCTTCTTCTTGGCCTCTTGAACTTCAGTCAGCCGCGTCTCCATCTCTTTGAGATCAGGAGGAGTCTGCATGCGCTTAATACGCAAACGACTTCCGGCCTCATCAATCAGGTCAATGGCCTTATCGGGAAGATGACGGTCGGCGATATAACGATCGGCCAAGTTGGCCGCAGCGACTAAAGCCTGATCGGTGATCGTGACACGGTGATGCGATTCGTATTTGTCGCGCACGCCACGAAGAATCTCAATGGTGTGTGCAACCGACGGCTCATCAACTTTAACGGGCTGGAAACGGCGCTCAAGAGCGGCATCTTTTTCGAGGTGCTTGCGGTATTCATCAAGCGTCGTCGCACCAATGGTCTGCAGTTCACCACGAGCCAACATCGGCTTGAGAATGCTGGCCGCGTCAATGGCGCCTTCAGCAGCACCAGCACCAACCAAGGTGTGGATTTCGTCGATGAACAAAATGATGTCGCCGCGAGTTTTGATCTCTTTGAGAACTTTTTTCAAACGCTCTTCAAAGTCACCGCGGTAACGACTACCAGCGACGAGCGAACCGAGGTCAAGTGTGTACAACTGCTTATTGCGCAAAGTCTCAGGCACATCATTGTTGACAATCTTTTGTGCGAGACCTTCGACGATGGCAGTCTTGCCAACACCGGGCTCACCGATGATGACCGGATTGTTCTTGGTACGACGCGAGAGAATCTGCATCACGCGTTCCATTTCGCGGGCCCGACCAATCACTGGATCGAGTTTCTTTTCGCGAGCCAACTGTGTCAGGTTGCGACCGAACTGATCGAGAATTTGGCTGTTGCCTTTTTCGCCGTCTTCGCCTTTAGCGGTGCGCTCGTTGCCGGCTTCTTTGCCACCACCAGGTGCACCTTCGACCTTGCCCTGAGGCCCCTGATAACCCGACAACAACTGAATAACTTGTTGACGTACTCGACTGAGGTCGGCGCCCAACTTGACGAGAACTTGGGCGGCAACTCCTTCGCCTTCGCGAATGAGTCCGAGCAAGATGTGCTCGGTGCCGATGTAGTTGTGACCCAACTGCAGTGCTTCACGCAACGACAGTTCGAGAACTTTTTTGGCACGCGGTGTGAAAGGAATATGACCCGATGGCGACGATCCACCCTGACCAATAATTTCTTCAACTTGAGCGCGTACTGCTTCGAGCGAAATACCCAGAGTTTCCAAAGCCTTCGCAGCCACTCCTTCACCTTCGTGAATGAGTCCGAGCAAGATGTGCTCTGTGCCGATATAGCTGTGATTCAGCAATCGGGCTTCTTCTTGGGCCAGCACAACAACACGACGGGCCCTATCTGTGAAGCGTTCAAACATGCTTTACCTTTCGTCGAAGTGAAGTCACTTATTTGTCACTCTATCTGTGAGGGGTAGGGGTATGAGGTGGTGTGGCACACCGAAATAAATGTGAGACATGGCTCACTGAACGTCTCAGAACAGTGAAAATGTGCGCATTTCCTCCAGGGAATCTTTGCGGGGGAATAAGACCTAGAGTCGGTATGTGAACACCAAAAACTCGCGGTCATTCGCCCCTGATCATTCGCAAACTGTGACATTGGCAGACGGGCAGATCGCCCATCGCCAACACGCTCAGCAATCTGAGGTTTTGCTGCGTCGCTTTTACGAAGTTCGTCCTGGAGTTTGGACTTTTGTCGGCAATGGACTTTCGAATCAGACATTTATTGAAGGTCCCGACGGCATTATTGCCATTGATACCGGTGATTCGACGGAGGAAATGCGGGCCGCTATCGCCGAATTACGCCAAGTCACAGACCGCCCGATCGTGGCCATTATGTATACCCACTTCCATTACATCATGGGAACCGAGGCCATCTATGAAGACGGGAGTCCCCGCTCAACCCCTGTATATGGGCATGAAAAGGTGGCTTACAACCGTGCTCGGGCAAGTTCTGAGATCGCCACGACCTACATTCGCGGTCTGATTGAGCAGTTCGCCATCATGTTGCCGAAATCGGGTCCGGACGGCGTGGTCAATGTCGGATTGGGGCATTTTTATCACAACCCTGCTCACGCCCCATTTTCCTCAGTTTTCACCCCGCCCGACCACACTTTTGGCGATACGGCCTCAATCACGGTGGCGGGATTGCCCGTTGAAGTGACCTTGGCGCCGTCTGATGCCGACGATTCGGTGACATATTGGTTCCCGACCCTCGGGGTAGCGGTGCACAACTTGGTGTGGCCAGTTTTGTTCAATATTTTCGCTATTCGTGGTGAGGAATATCGTGACCCACGAGTGCTGGTGACGGGTATTGACCACCTCTTGTCATTAAAGGCTGAACATTTGGTGGCCGCCCATGGCCCACCAATGTCAGGCAGCGCCGAAATAGCGCAACGTGTCCTGCGGTATCGCGATGCGATCCAGTTTTTATGGGATCAAGCCGTGCGACATACAAATCGTGGCACCTTGGCGAGTGATCTCGGTCATGTGATTTCTTTGCCAGCACATGCCGACGATGATTTCATCACCAGCGAGGGTTATGGAGTGGCCGAGCATCACGTCCGCCAAATTCGTAACGGACTTTTTGGCTTCTTTGACGGTGAAGAGTCCGAACTTTTCCCTCTTCCCACCAATGAGCGTTCGAAGCGCATGATCGCCGGCTTTGGTGGTCGATCGACAGTGCGCGACTTGGTGAAAAAATCCATCGCTGGTGATGACATTCGCTGGGCCACTGAACTTGCCACCTGGCTCGTGCGTTCAGAAGAAGGCGATAGTGAAGATCGCGCGTTATTAGCCACCTGTCTGCGAACAATCGCGCAACGTACGCCCGCAGCCAATATTCGTAACTGGTGTTTATTGCGCGCCATGAGTTTGGAAGGAACGATTGATACATCGCGGATGTATCGGCACGGCTTTCATCGCCATCAAGTGCTCACCTCACCTGTCGCGAGTTCGGTACATATTTTGCGCGTCCTACTTGATCCAGATCTTGCCGAGGGCATTGACTTGCACATTGCTTTCGCATTTACCGATCGCGAGACAACCGGACTTCATATCCGTCATTCGATTGCCTGTCCCACTGACGGAGAAAATGCCGACGCCACGATTCACTGCACACTGGAAACGTGGGCTGACATTTTGACCACCAAAGTGCAGTTGTCCGAAGCAATCCAAGATGGAATACTGACCATCACTGGCAACGCACAGTCGGTGATTTCGGCTCTTGGTGTCTTTGAAATATCGAGTCTGCAACAGTGACAACATCGTTGCCGCGTCCGACACCTCAGTTCACGGGTGAAATTGGTCGATTGATGGGGGAGTCAACGCCCCGTCGACTTGAGGTCACGCAAGCGCCAGAGGGTGCACCGAATGTGATGGTGATTCTTTTGGACGATGTGGGATTCGGTTCATTTGGAACATTTGGCGGTCCCATTGCGACGCCAGGTCTTGACTATGTGGCCGCCCGTGGCATTCGCTATAACCAGTTTCATACAACCGCGTTGTGCTCTCCGACGAGAGCCGCATTATTAACAGGTCGCAATCATCACTCAGTACATATGGGTGGCATCACTGAGATCGCCAATTCATTTCCTAGTTACGACAGCGCCATCCCACCAGAAGCCGCAACAGTCGCGCAAGTGTTGCGATTGTCGGGATACAGCACTTCATGTTTCGGTAAGTGGCACCTTGCTCCATCGTGGGAGCAAAGCCCGTCGGGACCATTTGATCGTTGGCCGACTGGTATGGGCTTTGATCGCTTTTATGGCGTTCTTGGTGCCGAAGCATCCCAATGGGAACCTCCTGTCTACGATCAGACAACTCCCATTTCTCCCCACCTTGATCGTCCCGGTTATCACCTCACCGAAGACCTCGCTGATCAAGCGATCACTTGGGTGCAACGTCAAAAAGCATCCACGCCGAATCGTCCGTTCTTTTGTTATTTCTCGACACCCGCGGTGCATGCGCCGCATCATGTCGCCCAAGAATGGATTGACAAGTTCAAGGGTCAGTTTGATGAAGGCTGGGATGCCTTACGTGAACATATCTACCAGCGCCAACTTGAACTCGGAGTCATTCCTGCTGGCACAGCCTTAACGCAGCGGCCCGAGCAGATTCCGGCATGGGACGATTACCCCAATGAATACAAGCCCGTTGCTCGGCGACTGATGGAAACCTTCGCAGGCTTCTTGGCTCATACCGATGCTCAGATTCATCGTGTTTTGCAAGCCATCGAGGATCTTGGTGAGATGGATAACACATTAGTGATCTACATCACTGGTGATAACGGAGCCTCAGGTGAAGGAACAGTCCATGGTGCGTGGAGTGCACCATCCTTTCAAAATGGTCGCCACGAAGATCCCGAATGGCTACTTGAGCACATCGACGATTTTGGAACTGATCGTTGCGAAAATCATTTCAATGTGGGCTGGGCTTGGGCTTTGGATTCGCCTTTTCAGTGGATGAAACAAGTGGCCTCACATTTCGGTG
>CALGTP010000277.1 GCA_937902105.1 uncultured Actinomycetes bacterium | reverse complement strand
CAGACGTGCCATGAAGCCGGCCAGCTTTTCCTGTGCAGGTGGCGTGGCTGGTTCTATAGCATCATCTGTCTTCTTGAGGATTTCGATTTCCACGGACACCAGCTTCATCTGTGTTGATGTGCTCCTCTTTGCTGTTTGTCGTTGTCTCCATGTCAAGGTGTCATACAGCACTCTCTCACCAGACACACGCTGGCTGTCATGCCCGCAGCGCAGCTGCACTTTACGACGCGTAGTCAGATTTTCACCCATGCAACGGGTAAAAAATGGCACGCCCACCCCAGGGGCAATCTGACTTGGCGGCGCAACTGCAATGTGTTCCGCAAAAGAAAACGCAAGTGAGTCCCTTTCGTGTTTGCTTCCTGGGTTTGCACAGCGCACGCAAACTCTTCGAAATAGGCAAGTCCTCAAAGTGATGTGTCACGAAATCATGCAAGCCGTCCTGCGACCATTCGCCATGATACTTCAGCTTCTCTCGTTCCACGAACTTCGTACCCCCTGCCTGGCTTTTGCGCCCTGTTTTTGCTCTGCCTTTAGGCTGCCCATGATGTTTCCTTGGCAATTCGGATGTCAACAATGCTTTTGCCTTTTCGCTGTGTGTGGCAAATCCTTGCCAGGAACAACGGTTGTGATGACAACTGCCGCACCGCAGGCGGAAAATGATGTTGTTCTTTCGCCTTTCAGAGACGCGGCAACCTTGAACGGTTGCCCATTGACGTTGGCTTGCGAGAGTCTGGCTCAAAACCTGTTCTACCTCCTCCCTTAAATTTGGTTCACACTTCATGTGGATCGGGTCACACAGTGTCTTCGTCGGCTCATGTTTGGCTGGGGCTTTACATTTAGATGCCGTCCATGCAACGAGTGAGCTGCGCTTTCTCTTGTAGCCTTTGGCTGTTGATGCAGTAGTTGCACCCACACCGTGTCTGGCTGATGCCACTGCTGTGCTTGTGATTCTGACTTTGGAAGGGAGCTGGCTTCATGGCTCTTTGCTGCTGCTTGCATTGTTGCCACTGAATGCTTCCTGCAATTGTTGCTCGTTCTCGATGAATTGCCGGATCGCTGTGTCAGACTTTGTCGAGACAATGCTTTCCCACTCGCCCGTGTTGAAGTAACTCGGCTTTGATGCTGTACTGAACTGTCTTGGCACACTTTGCACTGGTTTCTTTTGCTTGGCGATCTGGACTGCAGGCAATGGCTCGCTGCACTGGCTGGCGCCTTGCTGCTTGCAAGAATATGGCAGATGTTGTGTGGGGCCGGAAACACGTTTCCTGAGCTTTGGAGAAGGGCAAGTGTCTAACGAAACTGGGCTGCACTGCTTATTTGGAACGGCTTGTGTGGAGCTTCGCTTGCCACCACCGTCCATACGAGGTAAGCTCTGGCCCTGCAACTGGCCAGTTGTGTCTGAGAAAAGAGGATCCGCCTGCTGCGTGTGCTGTGAGGAGCGCCCACAAGGACGCCAGAAGGCCTTTGACACTTCCATGTCCTGTAAAGCCTTTTTCACGTGCGCCGTCAATGGGGAACGGCAAAAATACAACATCTCGTTCTGAATCGCCTGGCCTCCGCCTCATTTCCTTCACTTGCCCAAGTCCAAGACCTTGAAGCTCCTTGAGCGCATCTACCGGCGCTTGAAATATCGAGCTTCCCTTCATGGACGCAACCTTGTTACCAATGTCGCTGAGCAGGATCGGGTCTTTGCCGCAAGTCGTGAGGATCAGGTAAAACATGGCCAACATTGTTTTGGAGGAACAGGACTTGGTCCTGTTGTGATGTCTTCGATTTTGCAACTTCCGCGTCGATGATGGCACACCCCAAAAACACCCGCCGGTCATAGTGACAAATGCCACACTTAATTGCTTTGTGTGAAATAATGAAGGTTTCAATGCTCGTGGAAGATTTTGTGACCAAGCTGGTCGTGAGTGCATGTTCCACGAAGGCAGATAGGGCAACTGGGGATGGGGCGGTGGGGGAAATGTCGAGATTAATAATGACTAGATACGTTT